>JAJZGH010000008.1 GCA_021798635.1 Planctomycetota bacterium
CCCGGTGGAAAGCTGTTGCTGTTGGAACATGTCCGCGCCACAAGCCCATGGATTGCCCGGCTGCAAAATGCGTTAACGCCTTCCTGGCGCATACTCGCCGATGGCTGTCACCTTAATCGCGATACCCTGCGCGTGGCCACGGCCAACGGTTTCCAAGTCGTTCAGAAGCGCCACGCGTTGGACGGGGCCTTGCTGACCGCAATGCTCATAGCCAACGAATCCGCCGCTGCGCAGAACGGCAAACAACGTTACCCCGCCGATACCACGCCCATGGCTCCGGGCTTGCCGGCGCCGGGCATTAATTCCGGACGGCCGATGGCGCGATAAATCAATCCGGCGGCCAGAACTTTGGTGCTGCCGAGGCAATTTCGCCCGTCAAAGACATATTTGCCGCGCATCAAGGAGGCAATGTGCGGCCAGTTCTGGGTGATAAATACCGACCAGTCGGTAACAACGGCCACAGCATCCGCACCGCGCGAGCAATCATCTACGCTATTGGCCCATGTTACTTTATCGCCGAGTGTGCGCCGGGCGTTTTCCATGGCCTGCGGATCATACACCCGAACGTTTATCCCGGCGGCCAGCAGGGCGTGAATAACTTCAATGCTGGGGGCTTCACGCATATCATCCGTGTCGGCCTTAAAGGCTAAACCCCAGATAGCTACCTGCGGTTCCGTTACGCCGGCCAGAGCCTTGATAATACGTGTAGCAAAGGCTTTTTTCTGTCGGGCGTTGGCTTTTTCAACACCGCTTAACAAATGCGGCTCCAAGCCAAATTCCTGCATCTGGTGCACCAAGGCAGCGACATCTTTAGGAAAGCATGATCCGCCATAACCCACGCCCGCTTTTAAAAAGGATGGCCCGATGCGCTTGTCCGTGCCGATGCCCACCCGCACCGATTCAATATCCGCCCCGATGGCCAGCGCCAACTGGGAAAGCTCATTAATAAAGCTGATGCGCACCGCCAGCATCGCGTTGGAGGCGAATTTAGTTAATTCCGCGCTTTGCCGACTCATGGAGAAAATGGCATAGCCGCGGTCAATGAGCGGTTGATAAATTTCCCGCAGAACTTCCATGCCGGCATTGGAATTGGCACCGAAGACAATGCGGTCGGGCTGCATGAAGTCCTGAATCGCTGTGCCTTCGCGCAAAAATTCCGGATTGTTGACCACTTCAATGCGGTGCGGACTTTTGGCCACCTGCTGAGCGACAAGTTCTCCGGTACCCGGTGGAACCGTGCTTTTAATGACCAGCGTTTTAGGCCCGTTGGCATGCTTGAGAACATCTTCCACCGCGGCAAATAACATGCTCAGGTCCGCGCCGCCCTTGGGGGATGGCGGCGTGCCTACCGCGATAAACACGCCCTGCGATTCTTTAATCGCCGCCGCGATATCCGTAGTAAAGCTTAGCCGGCCGGAGGAAGCTTCCGCTAAAATTAATTCCGATAAGCCCGGCTCATAAATGGGAACCTTGCCCTGAGACAGCCCCGCGACGCGCTTGGTGTCCACATCTACGCCGATGATCTTATGACCCAGGGCCGCCAAACACGTGCCACTGACCAAGCCGACATACCCACATCCGATAACCGCGATTTTCATAAAAGCTCCAAAATCAGGCGGCCCGGAGGTGCTTACATGACATCCAAGCCCCACCACGCGGGAATAGCTGCACGTGAACAAAACCACAAGTATATTGTTCAACGCCCCGGGCATCACCGGCCGCCCGGAGATTATCGGCAATTTTCGCCATTGTTTTGAATTTGTCCAATGAAATGCAAAATCCGTTAAAATAGCAGGGGCGTGCGTGCGGTACGCGCAGGAGCGATATTTTATGGCTCACGGACCGACGCTAAAAGCGACCGGCTTTAAAATCCGGATTAAAAAAGGATCCCGACCGGTATCGGGATGGTGCTGAAAATGTTTATTGATGAAGCGGAAATTGAAGTGTTTGCGGGCAAAGGGGGCAACGGGTGCGTCTCCATGCGCCGGGAGAAATATATTCCCCTGGGCGGCCCTGACGGCGGTGATGGCGGCAAAGGGGGCAGCGTCTATCTGGAAGCAACCGAGGGTGTGGAAACTCTGCTGGATATGGTTGGGCGGCATCATTGGCGCGCGGGCAACGGCGAAAACGGTCAGGGCAAGAAAAAGGCCGGCAGCGATGGCAACGATCTGGTGATTCGTCTGCCGGCGGGAACAATGGTCTATGACGCGATGACCGGCTTACTGCTGGTGGACTTGGTGCCGGTGGGAAAACGGGCTTTGGTGGCCCGCGGCGGAAAGGGTGGACGGGGCAATTTGCAATTTACTTCGTCGGTGCGGCAGGCACCGGATTTTGCGGAACCGGGGGAATTGGGGCAGAATCGAAAATTAAAATTCCAACTCAAGCTCATTGCGGATGTCGGCTTGATCGGCAAACCCAATGCCGGTAAATCTACGCTGCTGTCACGGTTATCCGCAGCGCGGCCAAAAATCGCGGATTATCCTTTTACCACCCTTAAACCGCAGTTGGGCATTGCGGAACTCGATATGGAACGCCGCCTGGTGCTGGCCGATATTCCAGGCTTGATTGAAGGTGCCTCGGAAGGGGCGGGACTGGGATTGGATTTTCTCCGGCATATTGAGCGCACGCGCGTGCTGGTGCACTTATTAGATATGGTTCCCATGGATGAAACAGCCCCCATCGACAGCTACCGCGCCATACGCGAAGAGCTTCTGGCCTACAGCCCCAAACTGGCGGCCAAACCGGAAATTCTGGTCGCTAATAAAATGGACCTCACCGGCGCGCCGGAAGCACTGGCGGATTTGCGCACAGCGTTGCCCGGAAAACAGATTCTGGCGGTCAGCGCCGCCACCGGCACCGGCCTGCGGCCATTGCTGGAAGATTTGTGGCAGCTTATTATTGCCACGCCCGCCGGCGAAGCGTTTGAAGAAGCGCCGCCGATGATCGCGGTAAATCTGGATCGTGTGCGGGAATCTTCCGCCAAACTGGCCGAAGCGCAGTTGGCGGCGGAAGTGGAAGCGATCAAAGCGGATGATGTTCGCAAGGGCAAGTACTATCGGCGTACCAAGGCGGATCGAACCAGAGACCGCAATAAAAAGAGACTTTCATAACAGCACGGAGCCTGATTGTGAGCGTGATTGCCATTGATATAGGAAATACCCGCATCGGCGTGGGATTATTTACCGCCGGGAAAAGTGCCGACCCGGCCCTGCGGTTTAATCATTCAGATATTCAATCTGAGATGTTGGCGTATCTTGAGAAACTCTCCACCGGCGTAACCGATGGCGGGCGGCGGCCCGATGGGGTGGTGCTGGCCAGTGTCGCACCGGAATGGACTGACCGTGTGGCGGAACTCATCAGCAACCGCTGCTCAATGACGCCGGAAATTGTGGGTACGGATCTGAAAATTCCCGTGCAAACCAATCTCAGCGATGACTCCACCGTGGGTGTGGACCGTCTGCTGGGAGCACTGTGCGCGTATGTGAATACCGAGCAGGCCTGCGCCATTATCAGTGCGGGAACGGCTTTGGTGGTGGATTGTATTGATGATGCGGGGACATTTCTTGGCGGAGCCATTGCTCCGGGCCTGGCGCTGGCGGCCAAGGCCATGCACACGGGCACTGCGCAACTGCCCATGGCGAATCTGGATTTGCCGCAGGAACCCTTTGGCCGCGACACCATGGAAGCACTGAATCTCGGGGCTTATGCCGCCATCCGCGGCGCTGCAGCCTATCTTCTGGAACGCTACGCGGAAAAGCTTGGTCATTGGCCGCATGTGGTAGGCACCGGCGGTGATGCGATGCGCGTGTTCGGCAACAGCGGCCTGGTGGATTCGTTTATTCCCGATCTGGTGCTGCAAGGTGCCGCATTGGTCTGGGAACATCATCATGGGGAAGATCCCACAGGCTAAGCACCCCGCCGGGGCTTGCTGGGCAACGTACCGAAAGGGGCGCACAGTCTGGCAAAACCGAAGGAGAACCTGACAAGCCGGTCCATAGAGGGATCACGACCACGACCGGGGTGCGTAGAAATCAAAAATAAATCTTAAAAATTAACTCGACGGTATTTACGACCCGGTTAATATACGGTACGATTCCGAGTCTCAAATCATGGTTCGCCCTGGTGCGGACGATGCAGGAGTGACGCGATGAGCCGATGGGCGGCAATATTGTTATTGGTTGTGTTTTTCGGGGCCGCTTCACGCGCGACTGCGGCTACGGTGAAGCTGCAAACGGTGTCCGCAGCGACGCTTTCTGCGCGGGGCAACCGGTGGAATGCAGCCATTGCGGGGTTCACCAATTCAACTTACCAGGCGGTTAAGGCGGATTTATTTGTCCGTCTGGACCGGATGTCCAATGTGGAATTTGTAGAGCCGATCTGGCTGCCGGCCCGCAGCGATGAAACCATTTCCCTGCCCGTGTTCTGCCCTTTTCCGCGAGCCGGCAAAAAAGTCCTTGACTACACCGCCTGGCTGGCCACCGGCGCGTCAGGTCATATTATCGCGCGAAACACTGGAAGCATGTTTACTCCCGCGGCGCGCTACGCAACCATGGCCGTGACGGATGGCAATGATCAGACCACGGCTGACCTTGCCGTGCAAATGCGCAAACAGGAAGGGCTTACATCCGTTATTGCCTACACCGATGCATCCCACATGCCCTATGTGCCATCGGAATATGACGGCGTCTACGCGCTTTTTGCGGCCCGGCGGCACATGGCGCTGTCCGGCCCGCAACGCAATGCTCTACGCCGCTGGCTGGTCTCCGGGGGGCGGCTATGGATTCAGTCGCAAAGAGTCAGCGATCACTTTGGTCGTGCGTTATTAGGTCCCGCTTGGACGATTGTAAAAGTCGGGCAGACCCATACGGCCACACTGCATTTTTCCGGGCGGGGAATGCAAAATTCCGTTCTGCATTTGAAAAAAGCGATACACATGGTGTATCTCCTGGCTCCAGGATATACCACCCTGGCAAAAGTCAACGGATGGCCGGCGGTTATGGTGCGGCGTGTCGGGCTGGGACGCGTATATATTTGCGCGGTCAACGGTCGCGGAATGCTCAATAAAACTAAAATGGGCGGTGCCGTGCTTTGGCCGATTGTCCGAAATTTTTATTCTTCCGGCGGGATCCATATCCCAGGAGCTATTCTCAAGCACAACGCCAGCTCGCAAATTGGGTATCGCATTTCCGGTCGCATGATTATCGGGGTGGTGCTGGTGGGGTTGACGGTTCTGCTGCTACTGGCGGCTTTTGTACTGGGGCGCAAGGACAAGCTGGAGCGGCTGGCACCGGCGGCCATCGCGTTGGCGGTTGTGGCGGGTGTCATTCTAATCATCAATGGCAAGCTCAACCGCGGGCGGGTCAAGTTGACGCTTTCATCGTATCAAATCGCCTGTGCCGCACCCGACCAGCATTTGCTGGCGATCAGCGGGTTTGCCTCCATTTTTTCGCCTAAGGCCCAGGCGGCGGAACTTACGACGTCCTCGGGGCTTCAATTGAATCCCAAGACCAGTTTCGCCAAGCAGTCCAGTGCGCGCGTAGCGTCACAAAACAATCAGAAATTCCAATGGCAAAATATACAGTTGCCTTCCGGTGCTGCCATTGATATTCCATTTACCAGCACCCATGCCAACCGCCTGATTCAACCGGTTGTCGGACGGTTCGGTCCGGCGGGCCTGGAGATTTCCGGGCAGGAAACATTATTAGCAAATTTGCGGGATATGGCCATTGCGGCACCACGCGGGGCGCTGGCCTTGGCGCGCGCCGGAAGTGGAACCCGTCTTGCCGGCCCAGCGCAAATTCTGCCCGCCGGTCAATTTATCCAGTCTTCCTTTTTAACCCGCAGTCAGCAAAACCATAACACCATTGAAGCACGGTTGTATAAAACCGGTGGTCCCGCTGAACCCGCGCTGTTGGGCTGGCCGAATGCCGCCATGCCGCTGCTGCATCTGACGCATAACCCCGTACGCATGAACCAGACCTTGCTGGTTATGCCCCTGGAAATGCGGGCCACCGCAGCCGGCACGCACGTGGAACTGCCTTGGCCCTATCTGCCGTACCGGTTGGTTCCTGGTTCCGGGCAACATGCTCCAGCTCCAGTCTATAACACGCGCAAGCATCGCTGGCTGAAGAATCTGTCCTCCCCGGCGAATATATTTTTGCGTTTTCAATTGCCCCGGCAAGTGCTGCCGCTGAAATTAACCAGCGCTGTATTAACGATTAAACTCAGTGCTCCGGGACGCCCCGTTTCAGTGATGGCGTCTGAAAAAGGCAAATGGGTGACCGTCAGCAGTGCCAGCAACGGCGGCACGATGGTTCTTCATCTCACGCCTGCGGCATTATCCGCTATCGGTCCGGCGGGGGGATGGAAGTGCGAGATTATTGTCGGGGGTACCATTGACCCCAGCAGCACATGGCATGTGACAACGGTCCGTTTAACGGCAGCGGGTACGGTACAATAAGCCCCATGGCGGAATTGTAAGTTCCCAATCATACAGGAATGTTTATGAGCGAAGCACCGGTTGTGGAAACAGTGGAATTGACCAAGGTCTACGGTGAATTTACCGCGCTTGATCATTTAAGCATTCGCCTGGAAAAAGGGCAGATACTCGGTTTCATCGGGCCTAATGGCGCCGGCAAAACCACCACCATTAAAATTCTCGTCGGATTAATCCGTCCTACCAGCGGAAAAGCGTCCATCGGCGGTGTGGATTGCACGTCCGATGCGCGAAAAATCAAGCATCTGGTCGGGTATATGCCTGATACATTTGGATCCTATGACAACATGCGCGTGCGGGAATATCTGGATTTCTTCGGGGCGGCATTCAAAATTCCCCGCAAACAACGGCAAGACCGAATCAATGCGTCGCTGGCTATTACCGGTGCGACCCACATGGCCGATTTGTATGTTGAAAGCCTTTCCCATGGTATGAAACAGCGCGTGGCCATCGCCCGAACCCTCCTGCATGACCCACCGGTCCTGATTCTCGATGAGCCGGCCAACGGCTTGGACCCCGCCGCACGTGTGGAGATGCGGGAAATTCTCCTGAACCTGGCGCAAAGAGGCAAAACGCTTATTGTCACGAGCCATATTCTGCCGGAGCTGGCGCGGATATGTAATATGGTGGCGATTATGACCAATGGAAAACTTCGTGCGTTCGGCACCTTGGATCAGATTATGCAAAACGTCCGGCATCAGCGCATGATCGAAATACAGGTACTTTCCGAAGATGACGTTACCCAGGCGGCGGAAATTTTACGCGAGAGCCTCGGTGAGGCAGCCAGCGTTACTGCGGCACCAGCTGAAATGATGGTACGATTCAACACTACGGGTAACGAACAGAGTCTGGCGGTGGCGCTACAGCGGCTGGTGTCGGCGCAGGTGCGCGTGAGCCAATTCCGTGAAATGCAGCAGGATCTTGAAGACGCTTTCCTTTCTGTAACCCAGCAGGACAAGGTGCCGACCGCAGTCGGGGAGGCGCAGGCGTGAACAACCCGATTGTACGTCGTGAACTTATAGGTGCCTTGCGGAAGCCCAACGTGGCCGCGTTGGAAGTAGCTTGGCTGGCCGTATTGGCCGCGGTTATTGTGCTGCGGTGGCCGGCGGGCGGGCGGGTGAATCTGGCCGGTACGCAGGCCCAGCAGGTTTTAAGTCTGCTCTCCTGGACAATTTTAGTAGGCATGATGCTGGTGGCACCGGCATTTCCCGCGGCTTCCGTGGTGACGGAAAAGCGCACCGGTACGCTGGCGTTATTGCTGAATTCTCCGCTTTCCCCCGCCGCGATTTATCTCGGAAAACTCATCGGTGCCCTCGGATTGCCCATCATTCTTATGTTGCTGACGATCCCCGGCATGACCGCCTGCTTTGCCATGGGCGGCGTGAGTCTGGTGCATCAGGTTTTGCCGCTGTATCTGATTTTTATTCTTGTGGCGCTGGAATCCGCGGCTGTGGGGTTGTACGTGAGTATCCGCGTCAATGATGTGGATTCCGGTATACGCCTTACTTATGCGGTTTTATTTGTCCTGGATTTATTACTGCTGATCCCCTATCGGCTGGTGGCTGACACACAAAATCCGACCTTTCTGCTTATTGGCCGCTGGCTGGCGTCCTTTTCACCGCTTCCGGCGATGCTGCATGTCTTGGGGGCTAATTCCGTTCATGCCGGTAATTCCGTTAATGGCGGCGCATCGGTTATCACACGCTTTGTGATCTGCTCGCTGGTGCTTAGCGGGGTGTTGGGGTTGTTAAGCATTCAACGGCTGGGCCAGTGGCTCTTTGATCGTCCCCGTGCCAGCGGCAAAATCACCGATGACCGCTCAACCAAGGTGCAAGCCTATCGCCGAATCATGTATTTATGGTTTTTTGATCCGCAACGCCGCAGTGGTCTGATCGGGCCTTTCAGCAATCCGGTCATGGTCAAAGAATTTCGCACCAGCCGCTTTGGTCGCTCGCATTGGATGATGCGGCTGGTGGGAATCTGCCTGATGGTATCGCTGGGTTTAATGCTGGCGGCGGCGTATGGCTCCATGAATTTTCAGCCCCAGACGCTGGGCGAACTGATGGTGATGTTCCAGGTAACGCTGATTGTACTTATTACACCTAGCTTGTCCGCGGGGCTTATTAGCTCGGAATTGCAGAATAAATCCTGGCAGTTGCTGCGGGTGACACCGTTAAGCCCCGCCAGCATTGTTCTGGGGAAACTTTTAAGTGTTTGCCGGACCCTGCTGCTTTTGCTTTTTGCCACGCTGCCGGGCTATGCGGTCATGCTGGTAATCGATAAAGGTCAGGCGGATCGGGTGGTCACCGTTTTAATTACCCTGGGATTAATTGCGTTATTTTGTTTAATGGTCAGCAGCGCCATCAGCAGTTGGTTTCGGAAGACGGCACAAGCCACAGCCCTTTCCTATGCACTCTTACTGGGGCTGTTTGGTGGCACACTGGTCTTTTGGGCCGGGAGGGGAACGCTTTTCTCATTAAGCCTTGTGGCGGGAATCCTCAAATATAACCCCCTGGCGGCGGCGTTGGCCACCATCCATGCGCCGGGCTTCAGTGATTATAACTTTGTGCTGACCAACTGGTGGTTCATGCTGACGGTCATGGGTATTGCGGCGGTTGTTCTGGTGTTCCGGACCTGGCAATTAACCCGGCCCGATTAGTTGATGCAAATGGTTAATGCGTGGCGATCCGTATGGGTGATATGTTCATGAAACAGGCTTTGACTGCCTTGGCTAAACGTTCCGGTCGCGGAATTCCCCGCGCCGCGGTACTGGTTCTTCTGGGATTGTGCGGCACCGGTACACAAGCTGCCTCCGTCACCAACGGCATTGGCAATCCGATGCTGCATTTGCCCCAGTTGCCGCGACTCCATGCACAAAAGACTTATAATCCACAATTGACTAAACTCTGGCATTTGGCTTTACAGCAGAATATTCCGGAAGTTATCACCAAAACGTGCGTCGTTATTGGCGCCGCGGTAAAAAATAAGGTGCCGGACCTGCACGTGCTACTGCCCTCCCTGGAACATCTGGCCGTTTCCAAGGTCCTCCCCGTGACCGTTAAAACGTCGGTGCTCAAGGCATTGGTGGAAATTGCCGATCCACATACGCAGGCGCTTCTGGTACATCTGGATTCCGCAGAGCCATCGGCCTTTGCCCAAATTTTAGATCCACTGCTGGCGAAATGGCACGCGGTGGCCATGCGCCGCATCTGGATGGCACGGTTGAAAGCTCCATCCGCGGAATTGCAGGTAAAAGTCTCGGCCGCCAAAGCCCTGGGGGCCGCAGGTGATCATCAGGCCGATGCCCTGTTGAAAAAAGTGGTGCAAAACGCCGGCGAGCCACTGATTTTGCGTTTTGCGGCGGCCCAATCCCTGGCGAAATTGCGGGCCGGCGGTGTTGCCGCATTAAGCAAAAGCCTGTTAAAAACCCAAGGCCACACTGTGCCGCAGCGGTTACTCTGCTGCACGATGCTCGCGGCCGGCAACACTGCTGCACAGCGGAACATGCTTCTGGCTCTTGCCGATGATTCCAACTCAGCCGTGGCGGCCATCGCATGGCGGGCATTAATCAAAACCGATGTCAATGCGTTGCAGGCTCTGGCTCCGCACATGAGCGGCAATGCGGATCCCACGGTTCGGCTGCTGGTGGCGAAAGCCTGGCGGCGCATCGGTGGAAATAAATCTATTAGCGGCTTGGGCACCACACTCAATGACCAGCGGCGGCCGATACGCTGGTATGCGCGTGACGCGCTGATTTTTCTCGGATCACACGCGAAGAGCCGAACGGCGGTCCTTCATACCTGCCGGGCAATTATTCATGGCAGTGATCCGCTGGCAATGCGTCAGGCCTGCCTGGTGCTGGGCAAATTGGATGACAAAGCTTCGGCCAGTGATTTTGTTTCCCTGTTATCCAATAAAGCCCAGGCGGTTCGGTTAGGCGCTGTGGTGGCCCTGCGACGCGTGGCGGTTCGCAGCACGCTGCCGGCCGTGTTGAAGTTTGCCCAAGGCACGGCAAAGAATTCACAATTTGCCTCGGCTCATTTAAACAAGCCGGGCTATGCGGTGCGGTTGAATGATGATAATCAGCAACTTTCGCAGGCGTTTCAGTTTTTCGGCTTGATGCACTACGCTCCCGCGTTGTCGGTGATGATTCCCTGCATCCCGAAACATGCCCCCTACGGAGTTGAAGCGCGGCAGGCGGCGATCTGGGCCATTGGTATGATTGATAACGGGCAAAGTCATCCGAAGCTGGCCAGGCAGTTGGCGGGGCGTCTGGATGATATGGCAATGCCCATTCCGGAATTTGAACAGGTGCGCGAAATGTCCGCACTTACATTGGGACGAATCCATGCCAAAGCTCGCCTTACCGATCTTAACGCATCCTATTCCGCTGCGGATATTGGCCCGCTTTCGCTGGCGTGCCGCTGGGCCATTGGAAAAATCACGGGCAAGGTGCCGCCATTACCTCATGCAACGACTGTATTTCAAGCCGGATTTCTGGTGCCGTTGTCGCAGCATTGACGCAGCGCTTGGAAAAACGGCTGGGGTGCCGCGGAGTATGCGATTAAATATCTTCCGGATATTGCTGTTGATTTCCCTGCCCATGGCTTTGGCGGGTTGTGCAAAAACCAGTGTCATCAAACATCGCAGCGGCCCGCGGATCGTCAGCACAGATCCGTCGGCCACGCAGATATTGCTGCAAATTGGTGCCGCTAAAACAATCGTCGGTGTTTCTCCCTGGGATAAACCCCTGCTGCCCAAATCCCTGCGAAATCTGCCCGTGGTAGGCGGATATCTGCACCTCGATGAGGAATTGGTGGTGCAACTGGCACCCACCGCCTTGATTCTCCAGCAGGCTCCGCAGCGTGTAGAACCGGGGATTCTCGCCATGGCGCGGCAAAATGGAATTCGCATTGTGAATATCAAAATCAACACGTTTCATCAACTTTTTACCGCCGTCCGCACGCTGGGCGGAATCAGCGGCTGCCAAAAACGCGCAGCGACGGCAGTCCAAGTGCTGAAATCAGAGTTAAAAATTCTGGCCGGCGATCGCCCCAAAAATACGCCGCGTGTGGTATATATAATCTCCACCAGGCCGATCAGGGTGGTGGGTGCGGATAACTTTATGGATCAGGAAATAACTCTGGCGGGCGGAAATAATGTGGCGCAACGTTGCGGCAACGGATTTCCCACGATCACACGCGGCACACTGGTGCGTTTGAATCCGCAGATTCTCCTGATCTCCAAACCGGGGCAGCCTACGGTCGCGGGGCCAGCTGATCCGCGGCTAACGCAATGGTTGGCATTACCCATTGCCGCCGCCAGAGCCAGACATGTGCATTTAATAACTTGGCCGCAGGCGCAGATGCTCACGCTTCATGTTGGCCGCCTGATTGGTCGTCTCCGGAAATTAATTCATCCGCCCGCCCGCGCAGGGAGCATGAAATGAAAGCCCCCAAACCATTAGGCTTGAACGTAATGGCTCTGGCCGGGGTCCTGCTGACGCTTTTGATATTCGCATTATGCCTGGCGATCGGCCCCGGTACTCCCGGACAACAGAGCGTCTCCTTAGGATTTCCTGGATGGGACATTCTGCAATTACGCCTCACACGCGTTGCGGCGGCCGCGATTGCAGGCGGTGCCTTGGGCCTTGCCGGAGTGCTCTTGCAGGGTTTGTTGCGAAATCCGCTGGCTGACCCCTTTGTTCTGGGCATTTCCAGCGGATCCACCGTCGGGGTGATGATCTGGATTGTTTTTGGAGATGTCCTTTTGCAATCGTTGGCCGGACACCCCTGGCTGGTAAGCTTCTTTTCCAATGGCCAAAGTATTCCAGCTTTGGCCGGGGCGATCGCGGCCACCGTGCTGGTTTTTCTACTGGGCCGGCGCAACGGAATACTCCAGCCTATGACACTCATACTTTCCGGCGTGGTAATCAGCACCATCGGCGGCGCCTTGGTAATGTTATTAAATAATATGGTGCCCTACGGAGCCAGAGCGGATATTTTAAGTTACATGTTCGGTTATATAAGTGAAGGCACGTCCCATACACTGCTTCTGACGGCCGGCGTTGCGTTTGCTATCGCATGGGCCGGCGCCCTGACGCTGGGCGGTGCGATGAACATCGCTTCATTTTCCGATGCGGAGGCCCACAGCCTGGGAATAAAATTGTCTTCCCTGCGATTATCCGCTTTTGCTTTAGCGGCTCTGGCCACAGCAGCTTCCATTACTGTGGCCGGCCCGATCGGCTTTGTCGGATTAATCTGTCCGCATGTGTGCCGGGGGCTTTTTGGGCCTGATCAGCGGCAGTTGTTGGTCACCAGCCCTCTTCTGGCGGCCATATTTTTAATGCTTGCCGACACATTTGTCCGCAGCACCGGTGCCTGGTTCAACGGTGAATTGCCCGTGGGGGTAATCACTGCCTTATGCGGGGGTCCGTTTTTCCTGTATCTGCTGCAGCGTCGGCGGATATGGATGTAATAAGTCTTGGCGGTATGAATATGTTGATGGATCGCAACAATCCCGACCTCCTGCCCGAAGCCTCGCCCGCCCATGCGGTCCTGACCGCGACGGATGTGCGTTTTCAGTATGCTTCCAGCCAACCCGCGGTCGATGGCGTGAGCGTCCCTTTTTACGCTGGCGAGGTAGCCATGATTGTCGGCCCCAATGGTTCTGGGAAATCCACGCTGCTGCAACTATTGTGCGGCCACCTCACGCCGTCAACTGGGGCCGTCACAGCCCAGGAGCAAAACATCACACACCTGCATCCACTCAAGCGTGCCGCCCTGATGTCCTATGTTCCGCAGGCCCCGCAGGTAAGCTTTGCCTACCGCGTGCAGGACATTGTGTCCATGGGTGCCTGGGCGCAGCAGCGCCGCCGGCCGGGCGAGGAAAAAGTATCTCAAGACAAGCCGGACGTGGATCACATAATTCAGGCCATGTGGGATCTGGATATTCACGCTCTGGCCCAGCGCACCTACGACGAGCTTTCAGCCGGGGAACGCCAGCGCGTGGCCATCGCCCGCGCTCTGGTTCAGGATGCCCCAATTATGCTGCTGGATGAGCCTACGGCAGCCCTGGATATCTGGCATCAGCTGGAACTGCTGCACCACTTAAACTCGCTGGCGCACGTCGGGCGTAAAGCGGTTATCTGGGTCACACATGATTTAAACCACGCCCGCGCCCATGCCGACCGCGTTTTAATTATGGATGCGGGAAAGCTGGCCGCCCATGGCCAAGCCGATCAGGTACTGACCCCTGAAATACTCGAACCAATCTATCGCGTGCAAGTAACCGTGCAGGACGGAAATCTGCGATTTAGCCGATACAATAGAGGGACGACAGGCCGGATATAGGCCGGAGGTTGGTTATGGCCACATTAATTGCGGATCAACTGGCAGCGGATCCACGGGTGCGTGAGGCAAGAGAGCTTTTAATCTTAGCACTGCGCGATCATCAGCATAAGCTAACGGGTATACAGGCCCCGGATCCGGCCCGCGCGGCTGAATATGCCAAAATCATTGCGGATTTTTCCCAAACCCGGGCCGGGGGACTTTATTTCCCGTATCTGGGCAGCGGCGTGGGGAACGGCGCGCTGGTGGAACTCGCGGACGGAAGCGTTAAGTATGATTTCATCAGCGGCATCGGCGTGCATTATCTGGGCCACAGCCATCCGCTACTGGTAAACAGCGGGATCGCAGCCGCACTTTCCGATACGGTCATGCAGGGCAACCTCCAGCAGAGCCGTAACTCACCGCCTGTGTCATCGCTGTTGCTTCAACTGGCCAAAACCGCCGGTACCAAGCTGGAACATTGCTTTCTTACCACCAGTGGCGCGATGGCTAACGAGAACGCGCTGAAGCTTATATTTCAGCGCAAGCCCGGCAGCACCCGCATGTTGGCGTTTGAACATGGATTCTGCGGACGCACCATGGTCTTGGCACAAATAACGGATAAGCCGCAATACCGTGCCGGATTGCCCACAACGTTAGCCGTGGATTATGTGCCATTTTTTGATGCTGCCGATCCCCAGGGCAGCACCGAAAACGCGGTTGCCGCATTGCGCTCGCATCTGAACCGATATCCGGCGCAACATGCCGGGATGTGCCTTGAGCTGATCTTAGGCGAGGGCGGATATTGGCTGGGCGATCATGATTTTTTTCGCGCGCTTTTAACTGAACTCAAAGCCCACACTATCGCGGTCTGGTTTGATGAAATCCAGACGTTCGGTCGTACCAGCCGCCCGTTTGCCTTTGAACATTTTGATCTGGGTCAATGGGCCGATGTGGTCACCGTGGGAAAGATCACACAACTTTGCGCCACACTCTTTACGCCGGAATTTAAGCCAAAGCCCGGCCTGTTGAGTCAAACCTTTACCGCCTCTGCAGCCGCCATTGCCGCCGCTGAAGTCATCCTGAAAATAATAATTCAAGGCGATCTCTTCGGCCCCGGCGGACGCAATATGCAGGTGCATGGAATGATAACACAACGTCTGGAAGCGATCGCCGCGCGGCATCCCCAGCTGCTGCGTGGACCTTATGGCCTCGGCGGCATGATCGCTTTTACGCCGCTGGACGGCTCAGAAGCCAAAGTGAAAGTTGTACTCAAAGCGCTGTTTGATGCGGGTGTCATCGCCTTTTATGCCGGCAGCAATCCCGCGCGCATCCGCATGTTGCCGCCGGTGCCGGTGGTGACGCAACAGGATATTGACATAGTCTGCGATATCGTGGAATCGACGCTTGTGGCATGTGCCGACATCTGATGGAGTCTAACTATGGTATTTATCCGCCCGATTCGTACCGCTGATGTGGATGCCCTTGTTGATTTAGCGGGCCAGTCGGGCTATGGCATGACCACCCTTCCGCCGGATCGCGCGGTGCTCCAGCGCCGCATTGAGGAAAGCGAACTGGCGTTCAGCCTGAAGATGGAAAAGCCGCGCGGTGAAACCTATCTGTTTGTGCTGGAAGATGCGGCAAGTGGTAAAGCCGTGGGCGTGTGCGGTATTGTTTCCAAGGTAGGCGGGTTTGATCCGTTTTACAGTTACCGCATCCGGGAGCAACGCCACCACAGCACCATGCTTAAGGTGGACAAAAACATCCCCATGCTGGAATTAACTGTCAACTATGACGGCCCCGCGATTGTCGGAAGCCTTTTCCTTCTGCCGCAGTTTCGTAAAAATAGTAACGGCCGATTGTTATCCCTGGCGCGTTTTGTTTTCATGGCCCAATTTCCCCGACGCTTCGACCCGCATGTCATTGCGGAAATGCGCGGCATTATTGACGCCCAGGGCCGATCCGCATTTTGGGATGCGGTGGGCCGGCACTTTTTTGACCTCGATTTCCCGCAGGCGGATTACCTGACGATGGCGGACAAGGAATTTATCGCCAATTTAATGCCGAAGCATCCGTTATATATTCCGCTGCTGCCACTGGCCGCGCAGCAGGTCATTGGCAAGGTGCATCCGGATACGCAGCCGGCGTTGAAGATTCTGACAGATGAGGGCTTCACCTTTGAAAAACTTGTGGATATTTTTGAAGCCGGTGCGGTATATGGATGCGACGTCATGGAGGTTCGGGCCGTGCGCGAAAGCCGGCAGGCAATATACCGCGGCCCCGCTTCCTTGGCGCAGGCACCGGAGGATTATCTGATATCCAATGGCCGCATGGCGTTTCGCGCCTGCAAAGCGGCGATTCAACGCGTGGATGACAAATCCATCAACTTGGATTCTGATGTGGCAAAACAACTGGATCTTGCGCCTGGGGACCCGGTGCGCTATGTAGCCATGCGGGCGGGTGCGAAATGACTATACCCATTCATCAAGGCACTTTGCTGATCGGTTCACAAACTCCCGCTGGCGACGGCGAACCGATGGCCTCACGGTGCCCGTGGGATAATACGCCTCTGTGGCAAGGCGCGGCGGCCTCGGTTGAACAAGTGAATCAAGCTGTGGCGGCGGCCCGTGCGGCGCTGCCGCAATGGCTCTATGCCGATAGAGTAAAATGTGCGGAGGCTTTTGTAACATTACTGAAAACTCGCGCGCAAGACTTTGCCCGCATCATGGCGTTAGAAACCGGCCGTCCCTTATGGGAAACCCGCACTGAAGTTGCCACCATGGTGGCTAAGCTTGACCACAGCTTGGCTGCGCAGACCGCGCGGCGTGCTGAAACCCGTGTGCCCACCGGCGATGCGTTGGCGGTCACACGATTTAAGCCGCACGGCGTGGCGGCGGTGTTAGGGCCTTTTAACATGCCGGGCCATTTGCCCAACGGACATATTATTCCCGCGCTGCTGGCGGGTAATACCATCGTCTTCAAGCCCAGCGAGAAAACGCCGTACTCTGGCGAATTCATGTGTCAGCTTTGGCGGCAATCTGGCTTACCGGCTGGCGTACTTAATTTGGTGCAAGGCCCGGCATCCGTGGGCGAGGCGCTGGCACAAAACCCTGATCTGGATGCGATTCTCTTCACCGGTTCCGTAGCCGGCGGGCAAGCCCTGCAGCGCCTCCAACTGCAATATCCGCACCGCATGTTGGCTTTGGAAATGGGCGGTAATAATCCGCTGGTGGTTTTCAACTGCGGCCAACACCGCGCGGCCGCCTACACCGCTCTAATCTCCGCGTTTCTGACCGCCGGCCAGCGCTGCACCTGTGCCCGCCGCCTGATTGTCGGTCGGTCAGATCAGCCGGTGATTGCCGAGCTTGTCACCATGATTCGGTCCCTGCGCATCGCCGGTCCATTGGATACTCCCGAACCGTTCATGGGGTCGCTGATCTCTGCTGATGCCGCTGACGCGGTCTTGGCAGCGCAAAGCCAACTGCTGATCGCAGGCGGAAAAATCATTTTGCAGGCATCGCGGCTTACCGGCCATGATGCGGCCCTGATCCCCGGGATTATCGATATGACGGGAGTGCCCGATGCACCTGATACAGAAATCTTCGGCCCTCTACTGCAAGTGATTCATGTGCCGGACTTTGATTCTGCGATTAAAGAAGCCAACAAAACCCGCTTCGGTCTATCGGCTGCGCTATTAAGTGATCACCGGGAATTATTTCAACAGTTCTTTCAGCACGTCCACGCCGGCGTTATTAATTGGAACCGCCCCACCAACGGGGCCAGCAGCGCCCTGCCCTTCGGCGGCATCGGCTTAAGCGGCAACCACCGCCCCGGCGGTGCCTGGGCCGCAGATTACTGTTCCTACCCCGTCGCCTCCATGGAAACCGAAATACTCAACCCGCCCGAAAAGCCCGCCCCCGGCATATCCATTTAGCTCAATGCGGCAGTGTTGAGTTGCAGGCGGAATGCGGCCTGACGAGACGCCGTTTTTTTCCGGGCGCGATTGGCCCCGTGCCGCCAACCGGCGCTATAGATTTTTTCCGCGACGCCGTGCCGCTTCCAACCATGACGCTGCCGCGTCAGGCTACCGCACCTTTTCACGGCAGCGCGGGGAGGCGGTCGCTGTGCGGCTCACGCGGTTGAGGGGCATTACATCAAAAACACAGCTGCGGCCACTACGCTATTCCACAATCCTTTTTTATCGCCTTCCGCGGTCTGCACGATATTGCGTGTGCGGACGATGTTGCCGCTCATGCGGTAAATTTCTTTGCGCTCGTCATAGTTGAATTGCGGGTCAAATTCAATACCCAGGGTGGTGGCCAGCATGGTGGCCGCCATGTCTTCAACATAATCGCCGATTTTTTCTTCCGTCATACCAAAGCCATGATGTTCGCTGATATAGCCGTACTGATCCCGTATGGGCAGCGCCACGCCGATGCCGGCGCATAGCAGACGGTTGGGTTCATCGCTGCTGGATTCACTGATTACGCCGAAGGCGATCTGGCCGGGCGAAAGTTCCCGGATCGCTTCGGTAACGGGAATGATCTTGCAACGGGCGGGCAGGATGCCTGATACTTGTACAAGATTATATTTCTCAATACCTGCATGCCTAAACGCCAGCTCAAGGGATTGCGCTTTGTAACGGTGGCGGCCTACGCCTTTGGTGAAAAATACACGACTGGGAATCGGCGTTGTCCAGGGGTGCGCCATCTGACAGACCTCCAAAATAGAGCGCTATAGCATACCCGCGGAAGCGCCAGGATTCATCTTTTTTCCGTTCGGCCCAGGGGAGACAAAATAAATAAAAATGAAAAATTTACATTTTTCAGTTGCATACTGTGAAAAAGTGCTTATTTTATTGATTAATCGTATTGCAGGGACGGATTTATATTCCGGCGGTGGAACTCCGGCCGTATCCTGCAAACCTGTCCGCCATAGTAAGGAGATGTTTATGGCCAAGTCCCTCACCAAGTCTCAGACCGCCGCGAAGCTCGCGGAACTGGTCGCCAAGGAAACCGGCTCCGAAATGACCAAGAAGCAGGCTGTTGCAGCTCTGGACTGCATGGCCCAACTTGCGTACAAGGAAGCCAAGAACAAGTTCACCATCCCCGGCTTGGGCAAGCTGGTTCTGGTGAACACCAAGAAGCGTATGGGACGCAATCCTCAAACCGGCGAACCCATTGAAATTCCCGCCCGCCGCAAGGTTAAATTCCGCGTGGCCAAAGCCGCCAAGGATGCGATCCTCGGCGGAAAATAACCATGCCGGCCCGCCGTTGATGTTACCAACGTAATATCCGCTGGTGCGCCTGCCGAGCCGCCTGTCGGCTCATGGATCACACGATTCAAAACAGAACTCCTGACCGCTTTACCAGCGGGGGAGTTTTGTTTTTTGATGTTTCGGTTAGCCGGGCGAAGGAATAAGGCTTCAGAAGCGTTTCGCTTTCATTGCTTGCAAGAGGCCATAGTCCGCATTCCCGGTTCAGCGGCGATTGCTGAAAAACAGTCCCCCCGGCGGATGGCGTGTCCTACATCCACCGGGGGGTGTTAAAGAAAACCGTAACTCTTGTTTTTCGTCTCCGCATTCGACTCGCGACCCCGGGGCAAATGGGGGCCGCGCGGGTGAATGCCTCTTGCCTGCGGTTCTACAATAATACAAAATAAGAACTTCGCAATTAGACTTTTGTCACCACTTGTTGTACTTTTGTAACAATTGCGATACCGGAGGAAAAAGTATTTTCGGGGTCGCAAGGCCGCAATTAGATTAGAAAGGATCAACGATATGCCCTGGCAGGAGCCATTGGATAAGAATGGCCAAGCATTAATTGCCCATAGAGTCGGCGGCACGGCGGTGGAGCGGCCGCGCGACCATCCTCCGCACGGCGTGCCGGTGGCACTCCGGGGAGCGCAGCATTCGTTTGTGTCCATGGGACGCTTTGAGCCGCCATGGTCGCCTCGCACGGTACTGCTGAAATGGCTCATTAAGGGCAAGGCCGCGATGAATGTGGAGGGTAAACGCTTGACCATGCGAGCGGGTGATCTGGGAATATATCTGCCCATGATTCCGCACCGGTTCTGGGCGCTCAAAAATGTCAACGAGTTCTGCTGGTTTTCTCTCGATGGCCCTCTGGCGGAACAGTTTGCCTTGGCACTGGATTTAAGGCCCGGCGTTTATGGCGGCGTGGAGCCACCGGTCAAGGAAATTCATCAACTCATGCGGCGACTCAAGGACTACACCATTCAAGGCCGCCGCCGGGCCAGCCTTTCCGCCCTTACCTTACTGTACCGCGTGGCCGACGGACTGCGCACCAGCGAAGTGGCTACTATTGTCCGGCAAGCCGAACATATTATTCAACAGGAATTTTCCAATCCGCAGCTCGCCGCGGGTGTTATCGCGGATCGTGTAGGCTACCATCGCGGGTCGCTAAGCCGCCTGTTCCATCAGCAGACCGGGCTGACACTCATGGATTACATGACGCAGGTGCGCTTACAGGAAGCCCGCACTCTTTTAACGCAAACGCATGAGAAAGCCGGCGAAATAGCCCACAAATGCGGCTTTCTCGAATTACCCTATTTTTGCCGCTGGCTGAAAAAACACACCGGCCAAACCCCCGGCACCTTACGCGATCCATCCAAGTTTTCGTAAGCGGAGTAGAAATCAATAGATTCAGTAGATTCAGTATTGATCCGTAGTTTCCCTATTGGGCAGTAAGTTCGGTATCGCCTTGAGGGACACAAAAAGCCCCCTCTCCCCGACCAATCCGGCCGGGTCCAAAAGTCATAACCCGCGAAAAGGCCGCGCCCATGGCAGTTGACAGCGACGGTCCAAACAGACATCGTGTGGTTTATGGTTCGAGTGACTGGGGTGCACGATGCGGCATCATTTATCGTGCTCCCAATCGCGACAGCAGTCACACGGAGGGTTTTTGCAAATCGACGGCGTACTCGTGACAATGGCGGATGTCGGAATTTCGTGGATGCCAGCGCGATCCCACAACGTGAGGAGATCGGAATGAAAAAACTATTGATTGCGCTTTCTTTTCTCGCGACATTCGCGGCCGGATTCCTCGCCGCAGGGTGGCTTCTATATCTGGTCCACGAGCGCCGCGAAGCGCGCCAGATTCCCGTCGCTGAGAATGAGACGGGGACGTAGCTAGTTTTAGCGTTTCGGCATGACCAATCGGCCCGACGGAGTTGGCTCGCCTGCCGAATCGCGGCGGGCCTTGGGCGGGGTAGCCCAAGCTTTTGCGTTCAAAGCTTTCGCACGCGATCGGCAAAGGTGGCGAAACCTTCCGGGCAGCGGCGTGCGAGGTGGGAAATATCCAGTTCAGCCGCGATCCGGGCGTACATTTCGGCACCGCCCCACGGCAGACCTAAAGCCGCCAGCAATTTTTCCGTGTGGTCTTTTGGGTGGGCTATGTTTTCCGGGTCAGGCTGTTGGGGAACAGTTATGCCTAAAACCTTACTGAGGGCTTGCTCGTCGGCTAACATCCACGCGTCGAAAGCCTCAATCGGCACGCCCAATGCCCGGGGGATATTGCAGATTGCATGATCGTCTTGAGCGGCGGTAATTTCCGCACTACGTGCTGCCATGCGGTCACGATCCACCAATAAAATAATGGCATCGTAGCCGTCGCGATGGGCCTGCCACATCCACGAAACCGCCTTTTTGAAATATCCTCTTCCCTTGCCGTGGACGTGTACTGGTGCGTTGGCCAGTCGGTGGAATGACAGATCAGTTAGATCAGATCTTATCTGCTGGATTAACGCACGGGCCGCTCCGTCGGACTCGTGCTTACCCTCAACAACCACCAGCACGCGCATTATTTCTTCCCATCCGTAACCGCTTTGGCCAGTGCCTCATCGCCTTCCGCCGTCCAGATTTCGCCGAGGCTGAAGACATCGAGCTGTTTTTTTATGTCGGGCGACGATCCCAGCGGATGCACCGAGACGCTGCCGTCCGGCTCCTTACAGCACAATGTCACTTCCTCCGGCTTGAAGAAATCGAGCAGATACGGCGAGTGCGTGGTCATTATAATCTGCGTGCGCTTCCGCTTCTCGATCAGTTTCCGAAGGATTTTGAGAACCTCTTCCAAACGTTTCGGATGAATTCCGTTTTCCGGTTCCTCAACCAGAATGACCCGGGGCGGATCGGGCAAATGTAAAAGCGTCAAATAAGCCAGGACTAGCAGCGAGCCATCCGAAGCTTGTGCGGCCGGAATGGTGCGATCATTTAACAGTTGAAAGTAAATGCCTTTTCCGCTGGCGTTTGTGGCGTGGGGCAAATCGTCCGCCGCATTTGGCGGCGGCCACTGGTAAGCCTGCACGGAACGCAGTTGAATAGCTTTCATTTTCGGGAAAATCTCGCGAAATTCCGTTTCCAACTCGCGGAACCGGTCACGATCCAATCCCAGAATATCATCCAGGCATTGTGCCAATCCGAAACCGGAATTGTCCATGGAAAGCCGATGCGCCGCATCAAGCACAACCGGTAGCTTGAGCAATCGTGGATTCCAGCGGAACACCGCAACACCGCTGAGGGCGTCGTGCAACGCTCTCGCCAAGCCAGGCTCTAGGCCCGTCCAAGTGGTGGTGAACGCCCATTGCAGGCTTGTCCCGGTGGAGTTTGCCCGCGGAATGGAAAGTGGTTGCCTATTCTTTGCAGTCCATACCTCATTGCCGCGAAGCGGCGGGCCTACGCCTGGCCGCATGGCACACTCCACATGGTATTCGCCTGCGATGGCATCATCCGCGATTTCAGCTCCGAACGAGGCGGCGTCATCGCCAAGGGTGTCCCAAAGCAGATCCGACGGGTTGGAAGTCGTGGGAAAAAGCTGACTGAGCGGATAATCCGCACTTTTGCACAGCGCCGCGATTGCCTCAAGAATACTGGTTTTTCCGCTGTCATTGGGGCCTATTAGTACGTGAATCGGCGTTAACGACAAAGTCACGTCGCGAAGGGCTTTGTAATTTTTCACATGGAATTGGGTAATCATTATCCAATCGCCTTTAGTATCCCAGCCGCTACTCCAACCGTGCGTATATCGCCAATGTTACCGCACCATGCCGCTGTTGCAACCGCGGGGATGTGTAACCTCCGCGCCCCCGGCGACTGAATGCGAATTAATTGTTATGATACGGCCTGAATTTTGGGTTTAAGGGTTTGGGCGGTTTCTTATGCTGGACATGCGGTTTATCCGGGAAAATCCCGGGGTGGTGCGCGACGGCGCGGCGGCGAAAAATATTTCCGTTGATCTCGACGGGTTGCTGGAACTCGATGCACGGTCACGCGCGTTGCAGCAGCGGCTGCAGGAATTGGCCACGCAACAAAATCGAATTACCAAGGAAATCGGCCCGTTAATGGGTCGGATCAAAGCGGAGAAAGACCCGGCCAAGCGGGCGGACCTGGAAAAGCAGGCGACGGAACTGCGGCAGCGCCCCACGGAAATCAAGCAGGAATCTCTGGAGCTTCAGGAACAGATTAAAGCCCTGCAACCAGAGATTGACGCTCGTCTGCTGACCATTCCGCTGCCGCCGGACAGTGACGTTCCGCGGGGAAAATCTGCGGAAGACAACGTGGAGTTGCGAAAATGGGGCCACGTGCCAAGCTTTGACTTTCCGGTGCACAGCCACATCGAACTAGGGGAAAAGCTGGACTTATTTGATGTGCCGCGCGGCGTCCGCCTGGCCGGCTCACGGAGTTATTTTCTTACCGGAGCCGGCGCACTGTTGCATCAGGCGGTGCTGCGGCTGGCCATGGATATGATGGTATTTGAAAAAGGCTTTACGCCCTTGACGGTTCCAGTGCTGGTGCGTGAGGCGGCCATGCGGGGGACGGGGTTTTTCCCGGCCGGGCGGGAGCAGGCGTATCGGGTGGGGGAAATCAATGAAACCGGTGAAGATGAGCGGTTTCTAACGGGGACCGGTGAAGTGGGTCTGACGGCGTTTTATCTCGATGAAATTTTGGATGAGGCACAGTTGCCGCGAAAATTGGTTACGCAAAGCACGTGCTTTCGGCGTGAGGCGGGAACATACGGCAAGGATACATCAGGGCTGTACCGCATCCATCAGTTTGATAAAGTCGAGCAGGTTATTATCTGCAAAAATGACCGCGAGGAATCCATTCGCTGGCATAAAGAGATTCTGGCCAACAGTGAGCAGTTATTGCAACGCCTGAATTTGCCCTACCGCGTGATGCAATGCTGCACCGGTGATCTTGGCCCGAAGAACGCCTCCATGATTGATATTGAAACCTGGATGCCATCACGCAACGCCTACGGTGAAACGCATAGCGCCAGTCGGCTGTATGATTTTCAGGCACGACGGTGCGAACTACGTTATCGCGATGCGCAGGGAAAGGTACAGTATTGCCATACACTGAATAACACGGTGGCGGCCAGCCCGCGGATCTTAATTCCCATTCTGGAGCTGTATCAAACGGCCGAGGGTGCGGTTCGTGTGCCGGAAGCTCTGCGACCTTACATGAACGGCATGGAGATTATTACAAAGCAATAAGGCGAACGCATGGAAGCACAGGAATCATCGCGGTTTGCGCGGGCGGCGCATCGGGTTGCCATTGCGATGGTGGCCATTGGTGCGGCCGCAATGTTTGTCTTCGGCGACCGCCCCAGTATGCATGTTCTTCCAGACGGTGCACCCATTCATCATCGCGTTGTCGTAAGTTATTGGGAAGAATGGACCGGCTTTGAAGGTCGGGCGATGGAACATATTGTCAATAAATTCAATACTTCGCAGCACCATATATTTATTAATATGGTGGAAGTCAGCAATGTGAATATCAAAACGTTAATCTCCACAGCCGGGGGTGATCCACCTGATCTGGTAACGATCTGGTCGGGGATTATGGGGCAATTTATTTCCTACCATGCCCTTACTTCACTGGATACACTGCTGCGGCATCATGTGGTAACGGATCACATGTTTGTGCCCTTCGCGTGGAAGCTCTGCGCCCCGTACGGCCGGCTGTATGGCCTACCCGCGACGACGGACCCCAATGCCCTGTATTGGAACAAGCTGCTTTTCGCCAAAGCGGGGCTGAACCCCAACAAGCCGCCAACAACCTTGAAACAACTGGCGGATATGGCTGCACGGTTGACCATTCTCAAGCCTGACGGCACGATTCAGCGCGCCGGGTTTTTGCCCATGGAGCCTAACTGGTACGCCTCGGATTGGGGCATTTATTTTGGCAATCATATTTACAATTTCAAAACCGGCTATTTCAGAATTGATACGCCGCAGGAAATTGCGGCGTATCGCTGGCTGCAGAGCTTTTCCAAGCATCTGGGCTATCAGGAGGTGGACAGTTTTCAAAGCGGGTTCGGGCAATTCAATTCGCCGTTGAATCCATTTATCGACGGGCAGGTGGCCATGGAATTGCAGGGGCCGTTTCTGGCGAATTTTATTGATCGCAACAATCCGGAACTCATCGGGCATTATGGGGTGGCACCATTTCCCACGAGTTTTGGTCCGCCGGGCGCAGCGACGTTTGGGGACTGTGATATCTGGGTTATTCCCCGGGGTGCCAAGCATGTGAAGGCAGCGCTGAAGGTGCTGAAATTTTTTATCCAGCAGAAAAATCTGGAATATCTTAATGACAAGCAGGCCAAGCCCTCCCCGCTGATGAAGACCAGTGCGCAATACATTCGGCGGAATCCCAATCCCTATATCCGGGTATTTGACCGCATAGCGCGCAATCCTGATGTGCAGTCACTGCCGCCAAGTCCCATCTGGCCGCGCGTGAATTTACAAATGACCGTCATGGCCAATCGTATCTGGATGGGGGCGTCGGTGATCCATCAGCTTCGCCATGCGCAATTTCTGGCGGATCAGTGGGTGCAACGGGAAAATCATCTCGCGAAGCTGCGCATCCAGCAGGAGTTGCGGCCATGAGTGAGCGCATTACCCGACGTGAGCAGTTGGCGGGCATGGCGTTTGCGGCACCCTATCTTATTGGTGTCGCGGCGTTTCTGGTTTACCCGCTGGCGATGAGTTTGTATTACAGCTTCTGCAATTACAGCATGTTGCAGCCGGCAATATGGATCGGCTGGACCAATTACCGGCATCTT
Organism: Planctomycetota bacterium; assembly: GCA_021798635.1. The sequence goes on from JAJZGH010000008.1 coordinate 25,908, forward strand.
TTAACGGACCACGCGTTTCACACCGCGTTGTGGAACACGATTATTTACGCGGCGATCTCCGTCCCCTTTACGCTGGCGTTAAGCCTGTTGCTGGCGCTATTGCTGAATCAACCCACGCGCAGTGCGGGAATTTACCGCACGATTGTATTTATGCCCTCGCTGGTGCCGCTCGTGGCGTCGGCCCTGATCTGGCAATGGCTGTTTAATGCGGACAAGGGCCTGATTAATGCGGTGCTTCGGCCGATACTACATACGCTTGGCCGACGGATACTTGCCCCGCTGGCCGGCGGGTTGGGGGCAGGCCGCGCCACAGTGGATTCGCTGCGGCACCTCACGGCACCGGTATGGCTGGGCGATCCGCACTGGGCAATGGCCGCGATTATTTTCATCAGCTTCTGGGGCGTTGGCCAGACGGTGGTGATATTTCTCGCAGGCCTGCAGGATGTACCGCGGGAGCTGCATGAAGCGGCCGAGATGGACGGTGCCGGCGCGATTCACCGCTTTTTCCACATCACGCTGCCCATGCTGTCACCGGTAATATTTTTTAATTTAATTATGGGGATCATCGGGAGCTGGCAGATTTTTGACATACCCTACGTGATGACCGGCGGCGGACCGGGGCGCTCCACGCTTTTCTACAGCATGTATATATTTGAAGCCGCGTTTAATCAGCTACGAATGGGGCCGGCGTGCGCGATGGCATGGATACAATTGTTGATAATTCTTTTCCTGACGGCACTGGCTTTTGCCTCGGCCAGGAAGTGGGTCTACTACGCATGAATCGTAAGCAACGCCTGCTGACCCATCTTCTTTTGCTGCTGGCCGCCGCAGCGTATGCTGCACCCCTGCTGTGGATGATTGATACGAGTTTGAAGCGGGAAGTGCAGGCGGTGCAGCTTCCACCCGTGATCATTCCGCATCCGCTTCGCTGGCAAAACTATCGGCACGTGCTAAGCGATCCGCAATTTGATTTTTCCCTTTTTGCGCGCAATACATTAATTATTGCGTCCTTGAGTGCCCTGGGGGCGATGTTGTCATCTTCGTTGGTGGCCTACAGTTTGGCAAAAATCCGCTGGCGGGGCCGGGGGCTGGTTTTTGGCATTGTGCTGGCATCGATGATGATTCCATTTCCGGTGTTCATGGTGCCGCTGTATCGGATTTTTCGGGAACTGGGTTGGATCGGCACGAATTTGCCGCTGTGGGTCCCGGCTTTTTTCGGCATCCCGTTTTTCATTTTTCTCTTGCGGCAGTTCTATCTCACCATTCCCCGCGAGCTTTCCGAGGCGGCGTTGATGGACGGGTGTTCCCACTTTGGAATATGGTGGCGGATTATGCTGCCGCTGACGCGGCCGGCGTTGCTGGTGGTGGGATTATTTTCATTTATGAGCGCCTGGAATAATTTCCTGGGGCCCTTGGTGTATTTAACGCATCAGAGCAGTTTTACGCTATCGGTGGCGTTGCAGGTGTATCAGAGCCGGTCCGGCGGGACAAGTTATAATCTGCTGATGGCGGCATCGGTGCTGATTATTGCACCGGTGCTGGTGCTATTTTTTCTGGCACAAAAAACATTTATTCGCGGCATCGCCACCACGGGATTGAAATAGGAACTACTCCAGGAATTGAGAACCGTACCGCAATAATTTTCGGATTTGCGCTGCCATCCAATACGCCACCACCGGCGGAGCCGACGGCTTTGTGACGGATGGTAAACCGGGATCCGAGGAAACTCTCGGGGACCCCTTCCTTACCGCGGTTACGGAAAATGTAATTGACCGCCGAGTTCCGGATGCTGCTGTAAATATGTTCGCACCATCGCGAAATAGCTGGTTTCTTCAACGGGTAAATCTTCCAGAGCCAAATCATGGCGCGCTTCCATCACAGAGGCCTCGGTGGGCGCTTCGATTTCCAAAAAAAAGCCGAACACCGGCATTTCATCCAGTTCCACCAGACAATCGCGGAATTCATAGCTGCGGCGTCGCTTTTGAAACTCCATGAACTTCACATACCCCAGCGTACTAAATAATAATTCCGCCATTTCCGGTGGCTGGGCGTAAAAATCAATGGATGGCCGGCTGCTGACCTGGGCCAAAGTTCGGCGGCCCTTCCACGTCACAACGCTGGGCAGAACCTGACCTTCGCGGGTTATCTGATGTCGCAGCCGCAGTGCGGCCCGAGCGTCGCGTAATTGGCCGTCGGCAGTGTCAAGAAATATATTTGTTTCCCGAACATCTCGAATATAGCGTGCCCCCGCCGCACAGAGGCGCTGGGACATTTGTTCATAGTCTGGGGCCACTTTAAGTTTTATTTCGATTTCATGCGGTGGGGAAGCTGGCGCGGTCATAGATGGAGTATCCTGAAAGAAATAAAATTTTACCGGAACAGAGCGATAATGGCGGTCTGCCCATGAATAAAATTGCGTCCCCCCACCGGGCCTAATTCACCGGCACAGAAAAATCCCGCCACCGGAATGGCTCCCACCACTTCGCGCAAGGCCCGAATATCATGATGCGGCGTACCGAAAAGATTCATGCCCCGGCCATTGCAACTGAACATCAGCGCCCCGTGCGGCACTTCCGCCAGCATCAATTCACCCTGCAACAGCAGCCGCAAGTCTTCATCCGCGGATCGGCCGTCCTGCAGATGAAACCGAATAATCTGGTCCGGCTGGACAAAATCACCGATGGAAATACTGCCGTCGGATCGATGAATTTCCAGAATGTTGCGGACCAGAAAATCTCCCCGGCCAAAATTTCCTTTCCGCTGATCAATGACCCGTCCGATCAACAGACTTCGCATCTGGATTAATTCGCGGTCTTCCATCGACAGGCCGGACATCATATCCCGCACCGCGGTCATAGCGGGCTTGCCATCGAGCATTTTGATATTATTTTCACTCCCCTGCGTGATGGTAAACGTGGGACCAACCGGCCGACATCCCTGCGATACGACGCAATCGACTTCCAGCGGCCCCGCAAATGACACGCCGATCATGCCGCTATTAAAGATGTGATCATTAATGGCCAGTCGCGTTTCACCGGGCCTCTGCACGCCGCTGGCCATTCCTCCGACCACGGGGGCATGAGGAAATTCCTTAGAGCAGGCATCAAGCAGTTGTACGACGGGCGTGGTAAACGGGTCCGCCAGCATGATAAAGAGCCGCAGATTCGGTCCCGCTTCCAAGCGTGCGCGAAGGGTGCTGTTTTCGCCGAGAAGCTCAGACCATTCCTCATCGGCAAAGCGAAAATGATCCACCGTAACGCCGGGAAGAGAAAAGCCGATCGCCGACACCGCCGGCTTGCGTTCAATTTCCCGATCCACTCCTAAGACGCTTTCCGCCGTGCAAGCTAAAAGTGTTCGGCAATGCGTGCGTTCCGCCAATCCGCCGGTGATGCGCGAGAAATCCGCCTGCAATAATGAGGAAACAAAAATGACCAGGAGGTCCGTTGGCAGATCTCCCATTTCCCTGCTGAGCTGATCGGCCAGACTGTCCACGATAGCAGTTGGGTCAGTCGCGGCGATAATACCGGAGGATAAGCGCATCAATAAAAACTCCTGTCCTATCAGCCAGTATAGTCACTTGATCATTCGAATGGTCATCGGGTAGCGGTACATCTGGCCCTGCGACGCTTTGACGGTGGCGATGATGCTGGCGACAAACATGAATATAACCAAGGCAATAACCAGAACAATCCCGATTACGACCAGACAAAGAATCAGCGAGATAATAAAATATATAAATATCGTGATATGAAAGTTCAGCGCTTCCCGCGCGTTGGCACGGACAAACTCGTCCGAGGCCGCAAAGAGCATGACCAGCGGCAGAATAATAAGTCCCAAGCCCAGAAGTGCCCCAATGTGCGGCAATGCCGCCAGAAGATAATTATTGTTGGACATCGGCGGTGTTGCCGGACTTTGTCCGGCCACATCGGCGCGCGGCGCGGAGCTTAAAAGGCTATGGCACTGGCTACATACCTGATGGCCCTGCCACAGGTAGATTGTCTCCAACGCACCAACCCCTCGGCCACAATTGGCACATTGAATTTGATCAACCATCTGAATATCTCCACGACCGAAAGCAAATTTTAACAAGGTAATCGACGGTCCGCCAATTTTCAGCGCCCCGCTGCCTGAATTGCCACTTCTGTGCTACATTATCCGCCGGTTAATTTATATGGGTATTTGAGAATGATGAGTCGATTGCAACTTGCCCGCTGTGTTGATCATACGGTGCTTAAGCCGGAGGCTGGAGAGCGGGAAATTCGTGCAGTCACTGCCGAGGCGCTGCAATACGGCTTTGCCGCTGTGTGCGTTAATTCCCGATGGATCAAACTGGTCAGAAGTTTGCTGGATGCGGCAGTTAAAAATGGCCCGGACCATCCGGTGGCGGCCTGTGGGGTCGTGGGCTTTCCGTTTGGGGCTGCAGATACTGCGGTCAAAGCCTTTGAAGCACAGACGTGCGTGAACTCCGGAGCCGATGAAATAGACATGGTCATTTGGCTGCCGGCACTATTGTCGGGAAATCTGGATGTTGCCCGGAAGGATGTGCAAGAGGTGGTGAAGGCAGCAAAAGGCATTTCCAGTAAAGCCATCGTCAAAGTTATTCTGGAAACCGCGGTCCTTAATGAATCACAGATTGCCATGGGCTGTCAGGCGGCAGGTGAAGGAGGCGCGGATTTTGTAAAAACCAGCACGGGGTTTCATCCCGCGGGCGGTGCAAGCGTTCAGGCGGTACGGTGGTTAAAACAATATTCCGGCTCACTGCGCGTTAAAGCCTCTGGTGGAATTCGCGATCTGGCAACAGCACAGGCCATGCTGGCGGCCGGGGCGGATCGACTGGGTTGTTCCGCCGGCGTTGCCATTATCAACAGTTTGCCGCAATAAAATAAAGGAGTTAATAAATGAAAATTCTGGTAACCGGAGCGGCGGGGTTTATCGCATCGCGACTTTCCGTGCGGCTGTTGCAACGCGGTGATCAAGTGGTCGGGCTGGATAATTTAAGCGATTATTATCCAGTGGAACACAAACGGCGAAATCTCGCAGATTTAACCGCCCAGCCGGCCTTCACGTTTATCGAAGGCGATCTGCGGGATGCGGATTTGCTCCTGAAAATTTGTCAGCAACACCAGCCCGAAGCGATTGCCCATATTGGAGCCATGGCCTCCGTGCGTTACAGCGTGGCTAACCCGCTGATTTACGCCTCGGTCAACGTGCAGGGCACGCTGAATCTGCTGGACGCGGCGCGGCAAATCGGTAAGCCGCACTGCCTGCTGGCGTCCACGGGATCCGTTTACGGCCAGTCCACACCCGTGCCGTTTCCGGAAACTGCGGCGGCGGATCGGCCGCTGGCACCGTATCCGGCCAGCAAGCGGGCGATGGAACTTTTCGCCCACAGTCATCATCACGTCTGGAACCTGCCCGTCACAATTCTTCGATTTTTTAATGTGTATGGCCCCCATGGCCGGCCCGACATGATGCCATGGCATTGGGCCCGGCAGATCATGGCGGGTGAGGAACTCACGCTGTTCGCGGCCGGCCATCTTAAGCGGGATTGGACTTATATTGATGACATTCTGGACGGGTATATGGCAGCCTTGGACAGCGGTAACGGGTACCGCGTTTATAATCTGGGGTGCGGCCACCCCGTGGAAAATTTAGAATTTGTCCAGACTTTGGAAGAGATCCTGGGGAAAAAGGCAAAATGCAAGGCAGTGCCGGCACCATCCTCTGAACCCTCTATCACCTATGCGGATATCACCAAAGCCGGCAGGGAATTGGAATATGCGCCGAAAGTGCAGGTGCGTGAGGGCCTGGATCGGTTTATCCGATGGATGCGCACCACCGACTTAATCTAACACTCATGCTTTTCTAAGCGCCGTGCCGATAATAGGGTCAGTAATGAAACGGCTTTTGCCGGAGAACTGATGGCTGATTGACCGCACTGCCGGCACTGCGGAAGCGTACAAGAGAAAGGCAAGATGTGTTGGAAGCTTGCCAATTCGCGTTCCTACGCGGACAATATGAACTCTGAACCGTTTCCCGGCTTCTAGAAGCCTGTCCGAGTAATGGCCGGGATTGTGGTAGGCGATTACTCGGACAGGCTCCTAAGCCGATCGACTGTAAAAAATTCCCGCCGGTGGCTGTCCTGTCTATCATGAGACCGCCTCCGGATCTGAAATTGAGCGAAACACTATGGCCAACCCCAATAACGTCGCCAGTAAAACCGAGACAATGCTGGGCAAATTCATTGTTGATCAGGGGTTTTGCACGCAGGAAGAGCTGGGCGACTGCCTGTCATTGCAGGCGGAACTCGAACGCCAGGAGAGCCATCGCTCCCTGACCGATATTCTTGTGGCCAACGGCTACGTCACGCAAACCCAACTGGCCCGCGTTAAGGCCGCGGTCGAAGAGCAAAAAACTTTTCAACAGATTCCCGGCTACCAGATCATGTCCAAGCTCGGGGCCGGCGCGATGGCCACCGTGTTTAAAGCCCGGCAGCTTTCCCTGGACCGAATTGTCGCAATTAAAGTTCTGCCCAAACGCATGAGCGAAAATAAAGAATTCGTAGACCGCTTCTACATGGAAGGCAAGGCCGCCGCCAAATTAAACCACCCCAATATCGTGGCCGCCTATGATGTAGGCGAAGCGGGCGGATACCACTATTTTGTCATGGAATATGTGGCGGGCAAAACGGTTTATGACCATCTGGTAGACAGTGGAAAACCCTATCCGGAAAAGCAGGCCTTGGACATTATCATCCAGGTGTGTCGCGCACTGGTTCATGCCCATCTCAACGGCCTTATTCACCGGGATGTTAAACCCAAAAATATCATGATGACTCCGGAAGGAACCGCCAAGCTCGCCGATATGGGTTTAGCGCGGGAAGCCGATGACAAAGTGGCCGCCGCCGCTGAAGCCGGCAAAGCCTATGGTACACCCTATTACATTTCCCCCGAACAAATTCGCGGCCAGTTGAATATCGATTTTCGCGCCGACATTTATTCCCTGGGTGCCACGATGTACCACATGGTGACTGGCCGCGTGCCATTTGAAGCCCCCTCCCCGGCGGCGGTGATGCACAAGCATTTGAAAGAGGATCTGGTACCACCGGATCACGTCAATACCAACTTAAGTGCCGGTATATCGGAAATTATAGAAGTGGCCATGGCCAAAGACCCGGCCAAGCGCTATTCCTCCACGTCGGATATGCTTTCCGACTTGGAATCTGTAGCGCATGGTGATCCACCCAAGCTGGCGCGGCGCGCCTATGATCTCACCACGCTGGCGAAAATTGAAAAAGCCGCTGCGGATTCCAATCCTTCGGACCAGGTGGACTTGGTGGAAGCCGACGAAGAACCCACCATTGATCTGGGTTCCCGCACGCTGATTCAAAAATTCAAGGATCCGCTGGTATTGTTGCTGCTGGGTTGCCTGGTATTTGCCATCGTGATTATTGTGATGCTGGAACTCAAGGGGTAGTTAACGAACCGGACCCACATAACCCGCGACTTCGCCTGCGGTCGAACCCTGCGCCACCGGCAAAGCCCGCGGCTAAGTGAGACACGGAAACCCGGATTTTAATGAGGTGTTTTGGGAACTAACCCTGCCGGCTACCATCGACCGCGAACTTCCCCCGTTAAAACCCGAACCAATTCCCAGGAACATAAGACCGCACACGCGTGACCACGCCATTGTCCAAATCTACCAGCACCGGCAGAAATGGCGGACGCCAGATATGTGTATTTTCAAATCCCAGTCGTAACATGTTGGCGCTCGCCAGACCCTTAGGCAGTGAGCCATACGGCGGTAACTGGATCAGCGCCACATTGTGATCGGAGCTATGCTTCAGGTGCCGCGAGATACTTGCTATGGCACTTTGGCAAATCGGGCAGGTATGAAAATAAATCACCGCCAGCCACTTTCCGTGCATGATGGCCCGGCTGCCGGGAATATAATCCGCAGCCGGGAAACGCTTGGAATCCCACGCCGGCGGTTGCATGAATATCACACCGTGTCCGCCGGTAATTGTGCCGTTACTATGCAGCATCCCCGGCTGGAGATAAACTTTTCCCCCGATCAAGCCCGCTAAAATTCCCACTGCCACTATCCCCGATAAGACCTTTCGCCATGCGGTCGCGGGATAGTTCTTCGGATACTTCGATATCGCGGCTACCATCAAAAGCAGTATGACCGCATCCATGCCGGCGGTGATCCATGGGTTCATGGGCACAGGCCCGAAGCAGCCGCAGTTGACCTGTCCCTGCCACGCATCGTGCAGCGAAACGCCCAAAAAGAGCGTAAATAATAGCGCCCCCGCCCGCACGGCATAATAACCCGCCACCGAGCTGATGAACCATACGCCGGCCACTAATTCACTGAGCACTTCAGTGGTATGGAAGAAATAATTTTTAGTTACCGCCCCCCGCAGCAGGTCATACCCTTTAAGCGCCCCGGCAATAACCAGCACGACACCCGCCAGGAAAAGTATCCATTGCAGCAGCGGGCGTTTGATCAACTCAGGCCTCGGCGCTGTAGAGTTGCCTGGAACTGTGGTATTTTTCAACATCATAGTGCCTTGTTTTTACCAAAAAGTGCGTCCACTGCCCAGCGCGTTCTAAGCGCGCGGTCCGACGCCGCCTGAATAGCCCCGATCAGCACCGTGGCGGCGGCCCGCATTGCAGGCGCATCCGCGGGTTTAGATGGGGGAGCGGCTAACAGGGCATTGGGCATAGGCAACCGCGCCAGCGCCAGCAGCACGCCGCCGTCAACCCGTATGGTTTTAGATTCCACCGGACATTCGATGCAACAAACCCCGCCCCGCTGCGGAGAGAACTGCGCCGGTACGCCGGGGCGCACGGGCGCTTGGCACACCAGGCAATTTTCCAACTGCGGTTGATATCCCGTGGAAATTAAAATGCTCTTGGCAATGCTTAAAAAAAGCCGCTGGGTTTGGCCGCCCCCCAACGCCGCAACGCCCGACGCAACTTCATCGTACAACTGCGTATGCGGCTCCTGGCCGGAAAGCAGCGCCATAATCATTTCACAAATAATCTGTCCGGCATAAAACGCGGGCAGGGATTTCCGCATCGCAGGTTGATTATCCATTAAATCCCAGGCCGTCAAAGTGCCCAGTTCCGCCGTTCCGCGCGGCGGAATATAGACTAGCTCGCCCCGGGCCAATTGATCAATCGGTGCCCCCAATGAAAAAGTGCCCGCTTTGGCCATCTTCCGGCTTCCCTTGGCCAACAAGGCCAACAATCCGGCCTGCCTCGCAAACAACGTTACCACTTGACTGGTCTCAGAAAAGTTGATGACCCGCAGACAGATCGCTTCATCTTTTTCATAATTCGCCATTAAAAGATTGTACCCGTTCATTAACGCCTTAACGAATTCCATTGCAACTCATACCAAACATTAGTAATGCCTTAACACGCACTTAGCGCGACTGCGGTTTGATAGCGCCCGTTGGATATGGGTTTCGACATTGCGACAGGTTCGGGAGTTCCGGCCGGCAAGAAAGAACTTAATGGAAAGGAACTTGAAAATGTTCAAGGCACTACGTAACGGTCTGCTGGCGGTCACAGCCGCGGCACTGGTCTCCGCCGGGATGACCACAACGGTCAACGCCGTTGAAATTCAGGGCGCGGGTTCAACTTTTGTTGCCCCCATCATGCTCAAAAAATGGATTCCCCACTTCATGGCCGGCCACCCCAATATCAAGGTTGATTATCAACCCATTGGCTCCGGCGGCGGCATCAACGGCCTGATCAACAAAACCATCAACTTCTGCGGATCAGATGCCGCGATGACCAATTCCCAGATCAGCTCCGCCGGCGGCCACGTTCTGCACATGCCGGAAGTCGCCGGACCGGAAGTCATGAGCTACAACCTGCCCATGATCCACAAGCCGCTGGTCATGAATGGCAAGCTCATCGCTGATATTTACTTAGGCAAAGTAACACATTGGAACGCACCGGAAATTCAGGCTTTAAATCCGGGTGTCAGCCTGCCGAATCTGCGCATCTTGGTAGCGCACCGCTCCGACGGTTCGGGCACGACCTACATTTTCACCGGTTATTTATGCAAAGTCAGCCCCCAGTGGAAGACGCAGGTTGGCCAATCAACTTCCGTGCAGTGGCCGGTGGGCCGCGGCGGCAAGGGCAACCCCGGCGTGGCAGCTCTGATTGACAAAACCGTTGGCGGTTTAGGCTATCTGGAATATGCCTACGCCATCATCGGGCACTTCCCCACCGCTACCCTGATCAACAAAGACGGCTTTAAAATCCGTCCGTCCATCCCGGCGGTTATTGCCGCCCAGAAGGCAGTCGTCGCCAATCTTCCGGCGGACTTCCGTCTTCCGATTATCAACCCGACTGGTCGTACCGCGTATCCGATTTCGGGTTTCACGTATCTGATTATTGATCGCGACCTGGGCTACATGAGCAAAGCCAAAGCCAAGGCCACGGTGGAATTTATCCACTGGGTACTCACCAAAGGCCAAAAATACGCCAAGAGCATGCAGTACATCAAACTCGGCCGCGTAATGCGTAAGAAAGTGCTCGCTGAATTGTCCAACGTAACCTGGAAAGGCCAGCCGTTAAACTAAGCGTCGAGATCATCCACGCAAAATCCTGGCAGTCCCCACAAGAGCATATCGCGTGGGGACTGCCTTTTGCATAGGATAAGCGCAAGCGAAATAGCACCCGCAGGGAAAGACTTTTGAGAATATAGCGTATGACCGCATCAACCGATCCGACATTACCGCCCAATCCCTTCATGGATGTTCAGCAAAACGCGTTCCGCCGCGGGGTAGACAAAGCCACCAAAGCCGCTGCCTTAGGCGGGGTATTGCTGACCATCACCATTTTAATTATTGTTTTTGTGGTGCTCATCCATGGCTCTTGGATGGCCCTCCGGCAGATCGGCTGGCACTTTTTTACCACGCAGGCCTGGAATCCCGTGCCCGGGCGTGATCAGTACGGCGTGCTGTCTTTCCTTTACGGTACCGGCATTACCACATTTCTGGCACTCTTAATTGGTGTACCGTTAAGCATAGGAACCGCGATATTTATTACCCGCATCGCACCGCGCTGGCTGGCCGGTCCCGTCTCTTTTTTAGTGGAATTGCTGGCGGCTATTCCAAGCATCGCCTACGGCTTGTGGGGTTGTTTTGTCATGTCCCCCTGGCTGCAGAATTACCTCGAACCAGTTCTCTACGATACATTAAAACATATAAAAATTATTCCAGTGGGAAAATATCCCAGTGGCCGCATTGAGTTTTTCCCCGCCAACCTCGTGCATGGCGGCCCGTCGGGCAGCGATTTTCTGGCTGGCGGATTGATTCTGACCATTATGATTCTGCCCATTATTACCGCGATTACCCGTGATGTCTTACAGCAGTTTCCACAGGAAATTGAACATGGCGCTTATGGCCTGGGTGCCACATGGTGGCAAACCACGCGCTTGGCCCTGGCATACTGCCGGGCGGGAATTTTTGGCGCTGTGATGCTGGGCATGGCCCGGGCTATTGGCGAAACCATGGCCGTTATCATGGTCATCGGCAATACCGACCATATCAGCGCCAGTCTATTTGCCGGCGGCCAAACCATGTCCGGAGTGCTGGCCAATGAATTTATGGAAGCCGATCATCCCATTTACTTAAGCGCCATGTTTTACGTGGCCCTCGTGCTGATGTTAAGTTCGCTGGTAACCAATGTCATTGCCCGTGCTCTGTTATCACGCATCGACCGGGAACGTCAAACGGCCTGATGGCCACCTCCTGAAAGGATACGCACAATGAATGCTGATGCTATAAAACCCGAGCCAAACCCCTTTGCCGGCCGCAGTCCGGGCCGACGCTGGATCAGTCGTGGCGTCATGGTGCTTTGCACGCTCTGTACGGCCATCGCATTAGCGGTATTGTTTGTGGTGCTGGCCTATATGGGCATACGCGGTATTGAATATATGACGCCGGCGTTTTTTACGAATTTGCCGCTGCAATCGCCCGAAGGTATGCGGAACTGCATCATTGGTACCATTATTCTCGTGGGCTTGGCCAGTGTTTTAGGTGTGCCGATAGGCATGTTGTGTGGCATTTACATGGCGGAATATGCCGGCAAAGGTTGGTTCACCTACGCGGCCCAACTGGTCATGGATTTGCTGGCCGGCACGCCCACTATTCTGCTGGGTGTCATTGCCTGGCAGTTGGTGGTTGTCCCGCTGCATCAGCAGTCCGGGTGGTCGGGGGCTCTTGCCCTGGCATTTATTATGGTGCCCATTGTCGCGCGGGCCAGTGAGGAAATGCTCCGGCTAGTCCCGCACCCGCATCGGGAAGCCTCGGCAGGCTTAGGTGCCTCCAAAGCCCAGACACTTTTTAGGGTCATTCTCCCCGCCGCAAAAGCCGGAATTACCACAGGAATCATGCTGGGAATCGCCCGTGTCGCCGGCGAAACAGCACCCCTGTTATTTACCGCGTTGGGCAATGATCAGGCCGTGTATAACCCCAGTCAGCCCTATCCATCATTGACATTAAAGATATGGCAATACTCACAATCCGCCGAACCCGCCTGGCGTCATCAGGCCTGGACCGCCGTACTGGTGCTGGTAACCATGGTACTCCTGTTTACCGCCGCCGTGCGCTTCACCGTCCGCGGCAAAAAAGTCAACGTGATCTGACGTAGTCACGGCAACCGCCGAATCGTGCAATTAAAATTGGCGGCCGCCGTCAGGCTTGTGAAATGAATCTGGGCCATGGAATAGGCCGGCACGCGTAGCGTATTCCAGCCCGAAGTTGCTTCCACCTGCGCGCCCTGGGCATTAAGAAAGCTGTACTGAAATTCCAAATACAATTCATCAGCCGTGACATTACGCACCGGTATGACCACATCCAGTTGCCCGTCCCCCACCCGACTGACAATCGGCTCGTTCACCAGTATTTTGCTCTGCAAATTGTAGCTTGTCAGGTGCACCTGCGGAAATGGATTAAGCGTATTTTGACCAGGAATCACCGGCCCCTGACACCCGGTTATGCCCAGCAAACACGTCAGGCAAAATACCGCCAATACGCCAACAAATAATACGCTCGTGCTACCTTTGGATAACATCGCAACTGCTCCTTAATATCGGCTCGCCCTTACTGCCGTGCCGGTTCAATGGGGGTTTCGTTGACCGTTTTTACCTGGGTTTGTGTCGTTTGCGTCTGCACGCGTGTGGTGGTTTTAATGCGCGTCGTACGCAGCACCATCGGCCCGGTAATCTGCAAATCCACAGTGTTATTCTGCAAATCCACCGCTTTAAGCCCTCTGGATACGCCGATTTCCTGTTTCAAGGCGGAATAAAAATCATCCGGTGCCCCATTATATTCAACGGCTAATCGCCCATACGCTGTGGACGTTGAACCCGTCATACCCCGGTCAATGACCAGCCGCACGCCCGGGACTTTCTGCACAAAATGCTTAATGGCCAGCACATCATCAATACTGGCGGCATTATAGATTCGCACAATCAGCGGGTTGTACGCCGCCGCGCCACCGCCCCAGATAGCCGCCAGCTTCTGCATGATTTTGTCCGCCAGATAACCCGTGTACATATTAATATTAGTCTTGCTGGCCGGTAGCGGCATATCAACATACGTTGCCGCCAAGACGCGGGCGTCCGTAGTGCTGACCGCCTGCGCTAAAAGCCGCACGGCATTTCCCGAAGAGGCTTGCTGCGTGGGGGCCGCCTGAATTTCCACCAGCA
>JAJZGH010000183.1 GCA_021798635.1 Planctomycetota bacterium
CAAAAAGGCCATAACCGGCTGCAGGATATTATCGGGACATTGCGGATATAGGATCCTATCCGCGTCATCCGCGTAATCCGCGGTTCAATCCCGTCGCGTCTAATAAGGACCGCAGATTCCGCTGATCACGCGGATAAGTGCCGGGCTTCCGCTTTGTTTCGGCGAAAGCCAATCTTCTGCCCCAGCCGTATTTGCTCTACTTTCAACTTTCTCCTGTCACCCGCTCTATCGGGCCGCAGCCCCGATTGCTCTACTTTCTACTCTCTCAAAACTCCTGCACTAATCGGGCCTATTTCTTCGGATTCTTTAACACATTGACATACGTCATGCGTAAATCGGTCAGGGCCGACAGCAACATCCGCTGCTCACCTGAAGTCAGATTACCTTTGGTTTTATCTTCCAGAATCGCCAGTGAATCAATAAAAAATCGCGCCAGACCGATATCCGCTTTTCTCTGGCCGCCGGGCTGGGGAATGGCACCCATCGCCATGAGCGCCTGCCCGGCAAACTGTTCTACAATCATTTCAAAACTGGGGGTAATAGCAGGTGTGGAATCACTTTGCGGTGCGGCCTGAGCTGGGGCAGGCGGCGTGGCATCTCCGACTTTGGCGGCGAGCTTTTCCTTTTCCGCCTGGGCCTGATTTTTCCAATCCGCATCCACATGCAGTTCCGGATTGGGGTCGTTATTTTCCATCTTGTCCATGCGTGTATCCTCACAACTTCCGGTTATTCTGACGGGCCGGGAGATGTTTTTCAACTGATTTCAGAAAATACCGTCGGCGGATGTTCCAGCGTTTGCACCACCGGGCACGTGGCGACAGCCGCCTTTACCCGCTCATGAAGTTCCGGCGGCAACTGACTAAGCACATTTTTCAGCACCACGTGCATATCACCCAGCCGCGAAGGGTTAATAAGATATTGCTTGTCCACCGTAGCTTCCACGCCGGTCAGCGGATGACCATGCTTATTGGCGCTGATCAATGCCAGCATCATTTCACACGCTGCGACGGCGATCGGAATCAAATCCGTCGGGCCGGGGCCTGTGTCGCCACCCCCGCTCTTGGCCGGCAAATCCAGATGCAGTTTCCATGTCCCGCCATCAACGTCAATAGCAGTTGGCCCGGTCTGTTTGAGTGTAAAGGTAGTCATGTTAAAACCCTTTTTCCGTGTTGCCAAAACGCTTCAGGAAATATCACGTCGCGTAACTGTGTAAACCGATGTAGAAAAAGTTGACGCCGATCCAGTTAAACATCATGACCGCAAAGCCAACAACCGAGAGCCACGCGGTCCAATCAGGGCGATATTTGGGCGTGACAAAACGCAGATGTACAATGATTAAATACACCAGCCAGGTTACCAACGCGAAGGTTTCCTTGGGGTCCCATTCCCATGGCCGCCCCCAGCTGAAATCAGCCCAGACGGCTCCAAAAATAATGCCGGAACCCAGGAACCAGAAGCCCATCTGTAAAATGACAATATTGGCGGCATCCAGTTGCAGCAGGAATTTATTACGCCGCACCGCCAAATCCGCAGCGGCCTCCGGCGTGGAAGCGTGCGCCGGGCGAGGTTGTGAAAAATCCCCCATGTGCCCTGCCACCAGCGATGAACCAATACCGCTGGCCATCGCGATCGCACCGCCACTGCCGGTTCCGGGGCCGGGGCCATTGCCCGGATTCATGCGGTAATACAGCTTCACCAGTAGATACAGCACACCCAGGCAGAAACTCGCGGCGATGAGCGCATAGCTACTGATAACCGTGTTCACGTGAATATAAAGCCAGTAGGTATTGAGAACGCCATCCACGCGGCCGATGTTGGCACCAATGTTGGCACCCAGCACAAACGGCACCACAAAGCACGCGGTCATAGCCAGAAAGCCGACAAAACTCATGGCCAATCCAAACAGATTGTTCTTCTTCCAATATTCTAAAATCAGACCGATCACGCAGCCGACAAAGGCTGATCCCAGAACACTTTCAAATTCATTTTGAATCGGAATGCGCCCCGCCAGCCACCATCGCACACCCATAAATAATGCATGGACCAGCACGGCGGCGGTAAAGAATATCAGCGCCGGTTTACGTACCGCCGGCACGGCCCCGACCGCGGCAATCACAAAGAGCGTCAGCGAGATAAAGTAGAGAAATACACCCACGATCGTGCCGTCAAAAAGTCGGTCATACCACAACTCCACCATCCGCTTGAGATGCGAGGGATATGCCGCCGGGTTAATCGCCGGCAGAACTTTGGCCAGCGTTTCAATTCCTTCATTGGCTTCTGAAGCACTGTTATCCTGCCACCCCTGCCCCACTGAAATCAAGCCTAAAACAATACTCAAGGATTGCTGCCGGGTATAACCGGGAACAGCTTTAACGCCGGCATTCATTTTCAACATTTTCCGCACGACGGCCCCAGTGTTCGGCAGCAAAGCCAACGGAACCAGCCAATCCCTGGATTTAGCCCCTGCCGCCGGCGGCACAAATTTCATTTCCGCAGAAAGATTTTGAAATGTTTCCAGCGCTCGACTGACTTCGGCAACACCGGAACTCAGGGCGGCGGTGGAGCTGATTTTTACCAGCAGGTGATGCACATCCGCACGGGCCATGAAATCAGGGCTGACGGTGCCCTGTTGCAGGATACGCTTGGCCTGGGCTTTGGAAACCAATCGTCCCAGTTGTTCACGAATAGGAACCGTTTCCACAAATATGCAGTTCCGCGCGTCCCATGCCTGCGGGCGAAAGGCCATATCCAGAACGGTATACAGCGGGTCCTGACCGTGGATGCTGTCAAAGCCGCAGATGGTATGAACCGTTTCCGCAGCCCAACTGGCAATGGTCTTCACCTGGTCATTGTTCTGCACCGCGAGAATACGCAGCGGTGCCAGGTTCACCTGCTTTTTGAACGCTGTGCGGTTTTGCTGCTGAATTTCCGCGGTACGACGCATGAGTTTCATATTGGGGATGGGATTGACCTGCGGTGAACCGGGGCCGAGTTCCGGGTGACCCGCCGGCATATCCGCGGCTGACCCCTGCTCAATGGGCATGGATGCGCGGGCATTGATTACTGCCAACGCAGGAATAGCGGCTGCTATCAGCAAAGCCAGTAGAGAGACAATGTGCTTGAGCTTCATGAAAACACCTCTTACAAATTCCGGCTATGATGTCGCCCCGGTTGCGCCATCGGGGGATTCAGGAGGGCGCTTTTGCGCGGCGGCAAACCGGGCCAACTGCTGCTTTTTTATATTAAGCAAAACGGGCTTAACATAAAAGGCATAACCAATTCCAAAAATAATCATGATCACGCCGACAATCATCGGATATAGGCCGTTGGTATTGCCCACCCCCAGAACGGTAAAGGGCGTACCATCGGCCTGCTTTCCGAAGCGGGCCTGGAAAAAATGCTGCCCATCCAGCGTTTCCGGATGATTCAAATGAATCACGGCCAATTTCGACTGATGGGTTTTCAGATTAGTAAAGCGAACTTTACTGATAAAATCGCGCGGAAAGCTGTTGCCGCCGGGGTAAAATAGTTCCTTGCATGAAAGCAGCGTCAACGCAGCGGGAAGCTTCCATTCCAGCGTGGAAAATACAAAACTGACCTTACCGGCCCCCGGCACCCGTACCGATGTCGGTGCCAGATCACCATGCAGACCGAATTGCTGGAATGGTATAAATATCTGATTATCCGTCCATTTTCCCCGTGATACCGCAAGCTGCAACACACAGTGGCCCATGGTCTGTTCCAGTTGCGGCCGCCTCTGGGCGGCGGGAATCAATTCCGGACGATAGACCACATTGGCTAGTTCCTGCACAGAAATGTTGAAGGGAATCCCCGCGACTGCTGTTGCCACCGGATGTCCAATAGCGATGGGATATTGGGTTACCGCCCCACCGGCAGCGCGCTGGACCACCGTAAGTTTTCCTGATTGATGCTCGACGATCCAGAACTGATACCGCCGGGCATCTTCGTAGCGAATATGAATGCGATGATCAATTTTATCCGCAATGAGCTTCCGTTGGCCATGGTCAAAAACAAAATCCACGGTTTTAGTAGGATACCGAAACAGGGCTGCACGCTGAAAATGAAACGGTGTCTTGCCGGGCCGGGCGCGATACACATCGACCATATATCCCTGACTCACCGCCCCTTGATACCCTTTTGACAGCAGGGGCATTTTAGTTTCCCGCCGTGGAACAAGTGCGTAAGGTGTTCCGGGGAGGGGGATTTTTTCATTGGGTTTAATGACCAGCACCTTGCGGAAGTGATCCGCTGGAACACTGACAATCAAAGCGTTATTGCCCTTAAAGCTCGTCGTGATATCACGCAGTCGGCGGGCGCTGGGATGATACAGATACTCAATGCCGCAAGGCAGTCCGGAATCCGCCACGCGCAGGCGCGGGGTTTTGGCCAGCAGCCATTGGCCGCCGCTGGCCATGCCGGTGGCACTTAAATTAAATTCCAGTGCGGGCTTTCGGGCCGGCTGTCCCGGTTGCCGCTGCATGGCCAGCGCCTCCAGGTGCGTATAGGGATAATACCCCACCACGCGCACGGTCAGGGCCTTCAACTGCGGTGAAAGCTGGCCGACCATTTTCGCGGGGGCCGTGACATTCATGGGGTGATGGTTTTGGGTTGAACGTTCTCGGAATAAGGGCAGCGACGGCAGCGGCAACATGGCGGATTTGCCCTTCGCATTGGGCGCCTGCATAAATAAAGCCCGTTCCGAATTGTCATAATAATGATGCACAGTCTGGTGCAGAAAAATTCGGACCATGCCTTCTTTCTTCAAACCGAAATAGAAAAAAAGCCCGACCAGCAGCGTGATAATGCCGGTATGCACGGTCCATACGCCCAGTTTATAAAGCGTCAACGGAATTTTCCGAAGCGTGACGGTAATCAGGGTTGTCGCCAGAAGGGCCATGAGAATTACCATGGGCGGGGCATTAAAAAAGCCCATGGTCGAAACATCAAAATAACTGCGCACACTCGGCAGGCCGGAGCCAACGGCAATATAGGCGGTGGATAAAAACAGCCAGACCAGACCGAGCTTTACGGAACTGAAAAACTGCACCAGCCGCCCGACGGGACCATCATACGCGGCAAGCCGATCCAGAAACCGTCCGGCCGCCGCCGGGCCGCGACCGATGCGCAACACAATACGTTCAACAAGCCACAGGGGCGGCGCAGCTTTGGATGCGGCCCCGGACGAGCCGGCCGTAGGGTTTGGTGCTTCAAGCGTATGGGTCATCGTGTTCCTCTACCGCAGGGTCTTGGCGGTATCGTACCTCGCCAAAACCCGAAAGAGTGGATTGTAGCGAAACGCCCCCCGCAAGTCTTGTGAAATTAATCACAAATTAAAAAATCAGATTTTCACCTATAATTTTCGTTTTTTCACAAAACAATAAAACAACCAGTTGTTTATACGCCAGTACCGCGTAAGGAGTTTGCAAAAATGCCTGTCCGCAAGTTTTCTGTTTCACCTCGCGGCCTTTGAAGCCATTGCAATCGCTCGGCCACAGTAAGAAATTAGCGTACACAGTGAGATCGTGAGGCGGAGAGAGGAACGGCCTAAGGGGGAACCACTTTAAAATCTTGGCACGCGGTATGCAATTCAAGATAGACATTCAAGATGGACTGCTAAAAAACCGCGGATTACGCGGAACACGCGGATAAATGCGGGGCTTCCGTTTTGTTACGGCGACAGCCACTCTTTCGCGCCAGCCGAATTTGTTCTCTGTTCAACTTTCTCCTGTCACCCGCTCTATCGGGCCACAGCCCGATGTGCTGTTCTACTCCCTCCTGTCACCTGCCCTATCGGGCCGCAGCCCGATCGAGGCTTGAGAGTAGCGCTAAAATAATAGCGCTATGCTTGACAGCCCCGATCGGTGGTGTTAATATTTTAGCGCCATGATCGTACACATAGGTGAACTAACACGGAGCGCCCCATGCGAAACGCAACAAATTTAAGTCGGCGGGAACGGCAAATCATGGATGTGGTCTATGCGCGAGGCCAAGCCAGCGCAGCGCAAATCCGTGCGGCTATTCCTGACGCTCCCAGCGATTCCGCCATCCGGGCGCTGCTGCGCATCCTTGAAGACAAAGGCTTTCTAAAACACCGCGTCGCCGACGGCAAATATATTTACGGTGCCGTTCAGGAGCGGCGCAGTGCCGGCAAGGGAGCCTTGAACGGCGTGCTGCGGACATTCTTCGATGGCTCCGCCGTGCAGGCCGTAGCCGCCCTGCTGGAGCAACGCGGCGCGGTTTCATCTGATGAGCTTAAGGAACTTTCCGATTTAATCGCGGACACGCGGAAAAAGGGGGAAAGCCATGACCGTCATTAGCCCGTTACGCAGCGTTGCCACCTTGCTTCCATTTTGGCTGGCTTTTCTGGCCAAGGGGTCTTTAATTCTACTGGCCGCTTCTATCACCGCGATTTCTCTGCGGAAGACCACCGCGAGCCTGCGTCACAATATCTGGCTGGCGGCAATCTGCGCAGCTTTGCTGATGCCCTTTGCACAGGCGTCTCTGCCAGCCTGGAGACCCGCGTGGCTCGCTACTGTATGGATACATAATTCTCAGTCCACGGTGACGGCACGGGCTAAACTCCCGGCGCCGCCGCGCTTGGCGAACGGTTGGCACCTCTCAAACCGCGCGGCACAGCCGATGCCCGCCAGCGGCAAGGCGGAATATCGCGGAAGGTTGGCGCAGCAATCGAGCATTTCAGTGCCACTCGGCGGTGCGCTGACGGCTAAAGGTCCCGCCCACAATCCGGCGACGGACTTCAACCCGCTTGCCTGGCTGTTTTTGGCGTGGGGTCTGGGCGCGGTGCTGTTAATTCTTCGACGGGTGCGCGCTGAGGCGGCCCTGCGGAAATTGGTTCGCGCCTCTGCCTCCGCGGATATGCAGTTGCATGGGGCTTTAGATATGGCCAAAGCCGAAATTGGAATCCGCCGCACCGGATCGCCGCGACTCATGATTTCGGATGCGCTGCAGGTTCCATGCACCGTCGGATTTTTCCGCCCAATCATCCTGCTGCCCGCCGCCGCCTTAGTGTGGCCGGCTGATCGGTTGCGTGCCGTATTGCTGCACGAGTTGGCACATGTGCGACATCTGGATTGCCTTTGGCTGCTTGTCGGGCAGATTGTGCGGGCTTTGTATTGGCCCAACCCGCTGGCGTGGCTGGCGGCGAGCCAATTAAGATCAACATGCGAAGAAGCCTGCGACAACCGCGTGCTGCGCTGCGGGCGCGAGGCTGCGGATTATGCCGACGACCTTGTCGCAATTGCCGGATCGTTGCAGCCTCCTTGCAGTACCCCAGTTGCCGCTGTGGCCATGGCGCGGCCATCAACCTTGAAATACCGCGTGCTGGCGATCCTTGATGAACACCGCAACCGGCGCGGAATCACAGCCCCGGTGCTGGCGATCATTCTACTGCTGACCCTTGTATTTTTAGTATGTATTGGCACCCTGCACGTCGGACGTGGGATGGCGAGCGTCGCTGCGACCCCGGCGTTATCCACCCCTCATCTGGCCTCGACCAGATCGGAAACACCGGCTGGTAAGCAACGCATGTTGCATCTGGTTATTACCGGCCCAACGGGCCGACGCATGGGCCGCGCAAAAGTTTACTGCACACTTGCGTCCGATCGATTCTATTGGATTCCCATCACGACAACCTTCCGCGGAACGGCGGATTCGCTGGGGCGCATTGCTGTGCCGATTCCGCGCAACCGACTTTGGCCGTTTGAGGTTCATGTACAAGCCCCGCATCATGTTAGAATACTTGTGTCATGGCGGCCCAAGCCGTTCAATAAACCAATCAAAGTGCCATCTCATTTGCGCGTGATGTTACCCAGAGGGACCAAAATTGGCGGGATCGTTTTGGGGCCGCACGGGAATCCCGCCGTGGGGGTGCATGTGTTTCTGCAGTTGGCCATGTACTACACGGGGCAGCGGTTCGGCCCGCTTGAGCGTGTGGACCCTGCGGATATTACGACGGTTTCAACGGCGGGCGGAAAATGGTCATGCGATGAGGCACCCTCCCGTTTGCGAGGGATGGTTCTCATCGGCAACTGGAGCCACCGCTTCGTCACGCACACCGGGAACAGGAGAACCCAAGCTGTAAAGTCGCTGACAGCTTTGCGCGACGGCAGTCTTATAGTAAAGCTCCAGCGCGGAGTAAAAATAAACGGAACCATTCTTGGGCCTGATGGACAGCCCCTGGCCCATGCGAAAGTCGGGTTTGGGGGCCAGCCCAGGGGTGGCTACTATGGATTTGAGCCTCCGCCAATGACTACGGACAGCCTTGGCCGCTTTTCATGGGTGGCACAGGCGGGCAAAATAGTAACCCTTACCGCCTGGGCACCACGCTGCGCACCGCAAACAAAGGACTTCAAACTGGGCGCAACACCACAATCCGTTTCATTTCATCTTGAGCCGGGGAGAACCGTAAAAGGGCGCGTACTGGACCGCTCCGACAAGCCGATTGCCGGGGCCGTTCTCTCGCCCGACCGGGCCGACGGCATGAGCTTCCTTGGTGACGCTTACGTACAAATGGTCTGGATGCCGGCGCTGCGCACGAATGGCGATGGCCGGTTCGTCTGGCATCATGCACCGCCGGGAGCGCTCCAATTTGATGTAACCACTGGCGGATGCGCTACGGTGAGTTGGACCGTCGAACCGACCTCCCGAAAGCCCCGCTTGATGCTCTACCCGCCCGTGCGCATTCGTGGGACCGTAGTTGACGCGAAGACTGGCTTGCCAATCAAAAAATTCACGGAAATCCTGGGAACCGAATTTACCAGTTCGCCACCGGCTCCCCACCCCGTCCTGCAGTTTGATTGGCCAAATCCCCGGACGGGCCATAATGGGCGGCTAAAAATCCACCTCCATTACACGTACACAAAGGCCGGCATGGGCCTGCTGATCCAAGCGCCCGGCTACAAGGCGGTGCAATCGGGCATTTTCCACCGGAACCAAGCAGTGGTGGATATGCACTTTGCGATGGTGCGAGCACCGAACCTCGTAGTGAAGATTATCAATAATCGAAGGCGACCTGTCGGCGGAGCCACCGCGGTAATCGTGCAGGCGGGCCCGGTGCCATTTACTATTGCTAATGGCCGCTATCCCTACCTCGACCGGGAGCGGTTGGTTTCCAACGCCAAGGGCTATGTGAGATTTCCGCCTCAAAGAGGCAAATTCCGACTATTGGTGCTCGCGCGGCAAGGATATGCCGATCTAGGGGAAAATCAGCTTCCCAAATCGGGCGTCGTGCGCTTAATCCCCTGGGCAAAGATCATTGGCCATGTAGTGGTTGGCGGAACACCCGTGGCCGGATGGCCGGCAACTTCGGCTTGGCGAGATTTTGTTGGCTCCGGTTTCAATTCCTCGAATCCGGAAATTTGGATGTCCTCCGATACCAGGAGCGATCACGCCGGAAACTTCGTCCTTACGCATATTCCGGAAGGCCGGGTAAGGGTAAGCATGTACAAAATGCCTCCGGGGCCGAACACTACGGGAATTCCTGGCAGCGAAATAAAGTGGCTTCATATTAAGCCCGGCCAAGTGGTGCATGTGTCGCTCTCAGCCCCGGCATCAAAATAGGGAACAGTCCCAAAAACAACTTCCTGATCTGTGCTGCGCTTGAAATCGCCACCACCGGCAGAGCCGGCGGCTATGTGAGGGATGGCAAGTCGGGTTTTGGGAAGGTTAATCGTGACCCGTTCCTAAGCGATGCATGTTGGTGCCCAGCTTCACGCGATTTTTTCATCCGGCGGCTCGGCGATTGGGGCGGGCGGCGTGGCGGCCGGCGCAGCGACGGAATCGGCGTCAAACCGGAGTTGGCGATCCGCGTCGGCCTTTTCCAGAGGAGTTTTGTCGTTGGGGTGCATGCGCCGCCAGATTTCATCGCGGTCTACCGACACTTCGCGCGGGGCCTGAATCGCCAGGCGAACGCTGCCGCGCGACCACTTCACCACTTTCACTTCGATTTTGCCGTCAATAATGATGCTCTGCCCTTCGCCACGGCTTAATGCCAGCATTGTCCACCCTTTCGACGCGATTTCTCAATACACCATCAACCACAGGAGGCAGGCATTACATCGCGGGTCCGGCCCATCCATGGCATTGCGGTTCCTTGCAACCGGGAAATTATAGCAATAGAAAGAGAAAATTGCCTGTGCCGTCAGATTACCGCCGCGGAACATCCGCCACGCAATCGGACGTGGCGATATTTCCGGGCCACACGGTCGTGCAACTTCCCGTAGCCGCCGGCTGTGCCGGTTGTGGAACAGACCATAAAGGCACTTCGGACAGACTCCTGGCTTGTCGGCACCAATGGCCGTGGTTTGCCTCTGATTCAGCATTATTTCGGCAATGCCCCGAAAAATTGCCACGCCCGCCACCGACCGGCTGTTGCCCATCATCTCATTTCCTCGGTCTGGCTTTTT
>JAJZGH010000009.1 GCA_021798635.1 Planctomycetota bacterium
CCCTAACATGTAATATGATGTCCGCGTAGGAACGGAGAATTGATTTGTCGCCCAGGAAGATCAACGCTGATAAGCCCCACCTTTGGAAGGCCGATGTATTGGCTTCGGTGGATCAGTTTAACCAGTGGTTCATGACGTTTGCACCGGAAGCTTTCAGGTCGACACGCCTTCAGACTACCAAGCAGGTTAAGGCTGCACTCATCGCAACCGATGATCTCCGAAATCTTAATGTGGAAACACTCCAACTCAAACCGGGCTGTCTTCCGACTCTCCGCATGTGTACCGCGCCGCCGCTTGCCGTTGACCGCCTTATAGGGCTTTCCGGAGTTGGAAGGAGGCTCGTCGGATGTATGGAGCGGGGAAAACTCCCTGGCCGAATAAACTCGGAATCGCTTTCGGAGCAACTGGAGACGGTGTGTTATATTTTATCGACGACCTGCTGAGAGCGGGGTTGTAAATGATTTTACAAACGGATGGAGCCATTGAATTACGCCGCCAAACTGTGCAAGCAGAATTAGACGCGATGCGGTCCAGCGCAGAGCGGAACCGCCTTGGGCAGTTCGCAACCCCGCCGATGCTGGCGCAGGATATTGTCCATTGTTTAGCCGCGTTACTTCCCGTAGATGCCTTTCCCGTATTTTTCGCTGATCCGTCGGTTGGCTCGGGCAGTTTTTTCTCCGCTGCTCTCTCGGTTTTTGGCCGGGAAAATATCGCGAGGGCCACTGGAATTGAAATCGATAATGCATTTTGCCAAGCCGCCCACAAACTTTGGGCACCCGCAGGCCTGACGGTCGTTTGCGGCGATTTTACTCGGGTAATTAGCGGTCCCGATTGCCCGGCGGCACCAAACGTGATCTTAGCCAATCCGCCCTATGTGCGTCATCACCATATTGATCGACATGAAAAACAGCGCCTTCAATCGTTGGTTTTCCAGCGACTGAACGTCCGGGTCAGCGGTTTGGCCGGCTTATATGTTTATTTCCTGCTATTGGCAGCATCCTGGATGCAAGAGGGCGGTTACGCCGCGTGGCTGGTCCCGTCGGAATTTATGGACGTCAATTATGGGATGGCATTGAAAAACTTTCTCGCCAGCAGTTTAACGCTGCTGCGGGTGCACCGCTTTGATCCCCGTGACTCTCAATTTGATGATGCAATGGTCTCTTCGGCCGTCCTGATTTTCAAAAAAACACCGCCTGCGGCTGGCCATTCGGTCATATTCACGCTCGGCGGTTCGCTTGACAGGCCCGCGCTTGCGCAAACGATCAGCCAGAATTCTCTGCTGAATTCAGAAAAATGGACCGCTCATCCACAACCGCCCGGCAACAAGCGCATCGCCCATGGGGGTAGCGGAGTGACCACGCTTGGTGATCTCTTCAAAATTACCCGTGGCATTGCAACCGGAGGAAACAAGTTTTTTGTTCTCGAGCGAGGGGAGGCCCACAAACGCGGAATCCCCGATCAGTTTCTTCGCCCCATTTTGCCCAGCCCACGGCAACTGCAATCTGCGGTCATAGAGGCAGAAGACGACGGCTATCCCCGATTATCGCGGCAATGGTGCCTCCTTAATTGTAATGTTTCTGAGCCGCTTATTGAATCGCGATACCCTGCCCTATGGGCGTATTTGTCGAGTGCGGAATCCATTGAAATTAAACAGGGATATCTGGTTGGCAAGCGTACTCCATGGTACGCCCAGGAACGACGCGAGTCCGCTCCATTTCTCTGTACTTATATGGGGCGCGGCAACGATGAAAAAAGGCCGTTCCGATTCATCTGGAATCAATCGCAGGCGATTGCCACCAATCTTTATCTCATGCTTTATCCACGCCGCCGCATGGCAGCGTTGTTACGGGGGCACCCGGAATTGGCGGCCGAAGTATTCAAGATTCTTAGCGGCATAAGCGGCCATGAGCTACGGTCGCATGGCAGAGTCTATGGCGACGGCCTATATAAGATTGAGCCAAAGGAACTGGCGCGGATTTCCGGTGATGTATTTATCCAACAGTGGCCGGAACTCGCCGCAGGGGTCGAGCAGCAGGCTTCACTATCGGGGTTTTTCTAAAAAACGTCTTCGCTTTACGGACACGGTCATACTCGTCGCCCGCTCCATGATTGAAGCCTGTTCCGGTACCCAGTTTGATCCCGATATCGTAGCCATGTTCCTGAAAATTCAAGACGCCTTCGTCGAAGTAAAAGAACGCTTCGCCGAATGCCCGCAGATTATCACGTGACCTGCTTCAGCGACGCGCGGATTGCCAGGCAGCGGCGGAGCAGATTTTCCAGTTGGTCCAGGGGGAAGATGGTGGCGGCGTCGGAGGGGCTTTTTTCGGGGGTTGGATGGACTTCCACAAATAGGCCGTCGGCACCGGCGGCTGTGGCGGCGTTGGCCAATAGGCCGACATATTGCCGCTGGCCGCCGGTGGCATTGCCCAGGCCGCCGGGAAGCTGTGTGGAATGCGTGGCGTCGAAAATGACCGGTGCACCCAGGGCCTGCATTTGCGGGATGCCGGTCATGTCATTGACCAGGCGGTTGTAGCCAAAAAAGGTTCCGCGTTCGGTCAGCATGGGTTGGGTGTTGCCGGTGGATCGAATCTTGTCGATAACATTTTTCATTTCCCACGGAGCCATGAACTGCCCCTTTTTTACATTCACCGCTTTGCCGCTTTCGCCGGCGGCGATTAATAAATCGGTCTGCCGACATAAAAACGCGGGAATCTGGATAATGTCCGCAACGTTGGCTACCGCCGCCACCTGATCGCTTTCATGCACATCGGTGGTAATCGGCACGCCCAGGCTCTGCTTCACGTGCGCGAGAATCTCCAATCCGTGTTGGATTCCGTGGCCGCGAAAGCTGCCGCTGCCGGAGCGGTTGGCTTTATCAAAGCTGGCCTTAAAAACATAGGCAATGTCCAGCTTGTTGCATACCTCCGCCACGGCGTGGCCAATATGCCGGGACATTTCCTGGCTTTCAATGACACATGGGCCGGCGATCAGCAAAAGTTTTTCGCCCGGCGTCCAGGAAACATTGGAGAATTGATAGCTATTCATCATAGACCCCATCTTATCATGCCCTCACAACACGCGACACCAGAGGCATTTAAGATATTGCCCTTCCAGATATTCGGTCATGACCGGATGGTCCGGTCCCGGACCGGTTACACCCAGAATTTGCAATCGCCGCTGGGCGCTGCGGGCGGCACCGCGCAACATATTCTGGAATTCTGCCAGATCCATAAGTCCACTGCATGAGCACGTCACCATCAGGCCGCCGGGCCTTACCACGCCCATGGCCAGCTTGTTGAGATCAAAATAGGATTTACGCCCCTCGGCAAATTCATCGCGCCCGCCAATGAACTTCGGCGGATCCAACACCACGACATCATACGCCTGGTCATTAAGCTTCATTTGCCGCAGATAGGCGAAGCCGTCGGCATGGATGCACTGATATTTGCTCGTTGGAATCCGATTCAGTTGTATATTGCGTTTGGCCAGGGCGACAGCATTTTCATCCAAATCCACAGCGGTAACGTGGGCCGCTTTGCCAAGCGTCGCAGCGTAAATGCCAAAGCCGCCGGAATAGCAGCAGACATCAAGCATGCGGGTGTCGGGGGTGAATTTGGTCAATGCCAGGCGGTTTTCCCGTTGATCACAAAAGAAACCGGTTTTGTGGCCTGCCGCCACATCAACTTCAAAGTGTAGGCCATTTTCTTCCACGGTGCCGCGCGTTTGGCCATCACGGATATCATCCTGCCGCAGAAAAAATCCCTCCGCCCGCTGGATATGTTCATCCGAACGGAAGACGACCCGGGTGACGGGTAAAACTTCCAGCAGGGTATGTTTGATGCGGCCGATGCGTTTGAACATGGCCATGGAAAATATTTCCACCACCGCCGTGTCGCCCAGGCGATCGACAATCAGTCCCGGCAGGCCATCGCCTTCGGCATGTGCCACGCGATAGGCGTTGGTGGTACCATCGAGCTTCAGCGTTTGCCGGCGGAGGTCGGCCGCCGCTGCCAGGCGATCTTCCAAAAACGATTCGGTAATTTCCGCCTCGGTAAAGCTTACCATCCGCAAGGCCAGTTGTGATTGGGGGTTAAACAACCCCACACCAAACAGGACGCCGTCGCGGTCATAGACCGTGACCAACTCACCGGCGGCCAATCCGGGAGAAGTCTTGCCGACCATTTTTTTGAAAATGGACGTGCTGAAAACGGCGTTGCGCAGCTGCACCCACCCCAGACCGGGACGGGGCGTAAACGTCGTTAATCGGCTACTTGGAGCCTCTATGGCACCTGGCCTGCCAGCTTCGGCATCTGCGGTTGGCAGGCTTGGTCGCCGCCGATGGTGTGAGACAAAATGTCTTTTATTGCGTCCCTGCATATATCCGCCTGCAAAACCCTGTTACCACCAAAGATTGTACCGTAAGCGGCAAAACCTTGAAGCCCCGGCAAGCCGCCGACTGCGATATTAACGGACCCCGTGACGAGAAACCTGGAACTTGGAACCTGGAATCTGGAATTAAGCCCTTAGCAGAGCTGGCGGCTTTTTGATAAAACACACCCGCCCGCGTTGTTTCTATTCATTATTCATTGAAAAGCATTCTAACTCCTACCTCCCAACTCCTCGCGTCCTCGCCGGCAACCGCTTGCAGCAGGCGGCGCATGGGTTATAATGCAAAAGCTTAAATTCCCGCGAGGAACGAGTTGGCATGCGCTGACCGTATCCCGTTGTTAAAATTGCGAAAGGCATAGAGGATAATGATCACAGAGGAAAAGAAGCGGCAAATAATCACCGATACACGTACCCATGAAAAAGACACCGGCTCAGCAGAAGTGCAGATTGCCCTGCTGACCGAGCGGATAAATGACCTGACGGGGCACCTTAAAACGCATAAGAAGGACTTTTCTTCGCGGCGCGGGTTGCTCAAGATGGTCGGAAAGCGTTCCAGCCTGTTGAAGTATCTGACCCGCACAGACCCCCAGCGGTATCAGGCTATTATCACGCGCCTTGGCTTGCGTAAGTAATTTGCCGGCCCGCCGGATGCGGGGTTCATGATGAACCTATCAGGCAGGCACAGGCAGATACAAACCAGCACGGGCAGACACGCGAAGGCATTTATCCCTGCGTCTTTTTTAGAATGCACCTGATCAGTTGCCGACTCATGGCCTGATTTGGCGGCACGGTGGTTTGGATCGCAAAATTGTTTTGCGTTCTGCCGCTGGTTCATAGTCGCGGGAGTTGTTGTTATTCCCGCCGGTGTGCGATCCAGGATTTTCCTGATTATGGTAATCGGGGACCGACCGCACAAGATGTTGTTGTAGAAGTTGTTGAAAATAAGGTTTTTACTGAAGGACACAAAGATGACGGTAGTTAAAGTTGAGGCGGAATTAAACGGACAGAAATTATCCATTGAGACAGGGTATTTGGCGAAGCAGGCAGATGGCGCGGTATTGGTGCGGTTCGGTGATACGGTGGTCTTGACCACGGTGGTAACGTCCGATCCGCGGCCCGGAATTGATTTCTTTCCGCTCACGGTTGATTATCGTGAAAAGACTTCCGCCGCCGGTAAATTTCCCGGCGGATTTATCAAACGTGAAGGGCGCCCGACCACGAAAGAAACGTTGACCGCCCGAATGATTGACCGGCCGATTCGCCCGCTGTTTCCGCTGGGTTATATGGATGAAGTATTGATTCAATCCATGGTGCTGTCGGCTGATGGGCAGAATGATCCGGATATTCTCGCGATGGTTGGTGCATCCGCCGCGCTTGCGATCAGCAAAATTCCGTTTGAAGGCCCCATTGGCGCGGTGCGCGTCGGGCGGGTTGACGGCCAATTGATGCTCATGCCCACGCAGGCGGATATGGACGCTTCGGATATGGACCTGCTGCTGACCGGCACCGAGGATCATATCAACATGATTGAAGTGGGCGCACGCGAGCAATCGGAAAAATCAGTGTTGGAAGCTATTGCATTCGGCCAAACGTTTATTCGCCAAATGGTGGCGCTGCAACGAGATCTCATGAGCAAAGTCGGTAAGCCTAAGGAATGCATCCTGCGTTCGGCACCGGCGGAACTGGTGAAGATTGTCGCGGGTTATTCTGATCGGCTCCGGCAGGCACGGCAAATTCCGGGCAAGCAGGATCGGAATGACGCGGTCAAAGTAATCAAAAAAGAAATTGTTGAAAAGCTCACCGCCGCGGACCCCGCCACCGGCAAGCCGACCCATGACGCTGCGATGGTGGCCAACGCCTTTTCCCAGGTTGAAGAAAAGGTCGTACGCGACTTGATTCTTTCCGGCGTGCGTCCGGATGGCCGCGATCACACCACGATTCGTCCGATTTCCGGGCAAGTAAGCGTGCTGCCCCGCACGCACGGTTCAGCGGTATTCTGCCGGGGTGAAACCCAGGCGCTGGTTACCACCACGCTGGGCACAGGTGATGATGAGCAGATTGTTGATGGACTTGGTGAAGAATATTCCAAGAAGTTCATGCTGCATTACAATTTTCCGCCGTTTGCCACCGGGGAAGTCAAACGCATTATGGGTCCCGGCCGCCGCGAAATCGGGCATGGAGCCTTGGCTGAGCGTTCACTGGAACCCGTGCTCCCTTCGCCCGATCAGTTTCCGTATGTTATTCGCGTGGTATCCGATATTCTGGAATCCAACGGCAGTTCCTCCATGGCGTCGGTCTGCGGCGGCACATTGGCCCTGCTGGATGCGGGCGTCCCGTTGATCCGTCCGGTGGCCGGCATCAGTATCGGTCTGGTAAGTGAAGGCAGCCGGGAAGTGCTGCTGACAGATATTCTCGGTGAGGAAGATCACTTCGGCGATATGGATTTCAAGGTTTCCGGAACTTCGCAGGGCATTACCGGAATTCAGTTGGATTTGAAGATTCACGGTTTACGCATGGATCAGGTTGCCGCTACGCTGGAACAGGCCCGCGTGGCACGGTTACAGATATTGGAAAAAATGCAGGCTGTGATTCCCACGCACCGGGCGGAAATTTCACCTTTTGCTCCGCGCTTGCTGACCATTCATATAAACCCGGAGAAGATTGGTAAAGTCATCGGCCCCGGCGGCAAAACCATCAAGAAAATTGTGGAAACAACTGGCGCCAAGATTGACATTGAAGATGACGGAACCGTCTTTATTTCCGCACTGGGAATGGCTGCCGCCGAACGCGCCCGGGAGGAAGTTGAACGCCTCACGGAAGATGTGAAAGTCGGAAAAATTTATAACGGCAAGGTGACATCGATTAAAGAATTCGGTGCGTTTATTGAAGTGATTCCCGGCGTTGATGGCTTGTGCCACATCAGTGAATTATCCGATAAATATGTCAAAAACGCCTTGGACGAAGTGAAAATGGGCCAGGAAGTTCGCGTCAAGGTCATTGCCATTGATGATCAGGGCCGCATCAAGCTTTCCCGCAAGCAGGCCATGCGTGATGAAAATCCGCAGCCCGCAGCGGCCCCGGCGGTCGCCACCAATGCGGCACCGGCAGCCCCGGCCCCCGTGGCGGCATCGACGCCCTCGGCATAGAGTCTGTGGTGCAGCATGACTGAGCCTCGAGCACATCCCGGTGCGGCAGCGGTGCGATCGGAAGATTCAACCGCTGATCATTCAGCACGGGAACGCGATCGGCTAGACCGCGTGCAACAACTGGCGCGACTGGGCGAACTGGCCGGCGGTTTGGCCCATGAATTAAAAAATCCGCTTTCCACGATCAAACTGAACCTGCAATTGCTGCAGGAGGATCTTGTGGGTCTGCCCGGCGTGGAATCCAGCCGGGCCAGAGTTTCAACTCTGCGCAAAGAGGTGGATCGGCTGGGCCATACGCTTGATGATTTTCTTCGCTTTGCCGGTCGCCTGGAATTGCACAGCAAACCCACACGCCTCAATGATCTGGTCCGGGATTTAGTTGATTTTTTCCGTCCGCAATCGCAGGCGGCCAACATTCGGCTTCATGCCAGCTTGTGCCCGGAAGAACCGCTGTGCCCGCTAGACTCCAATTTAATCAAGCAGGCGCTGTTAAACCTGATGCTTAATGCCGTGCAGGCCATGCCGGACGGTGGAGATTTAATTATCCGCACGCATGTGGATCAATCCCGCGTTTATCTGGACGTGGCGGATACCGGATCAGGGGTGGCACCGGGTGCGGCCTCGCATATTTTTGAGGCCTATTACACCACCAAAAAAGGTGGAACCGGTCTGGGGCTGGCCACCACGCGCCGCATTATTGAAGAGCATCGCGGACATATTTCCTTTACCAGCGAGCCGGGTAAAGGCACCAATTTCCGCCTCGATCTGCCGCTGCAATAACTCCCATTCCAACACCCATTTGCCGCCCCTCACAAAGCCGCCGGCTCTGCCGGTGGTACGGGGTGAACATACAGCGTCGCTTTGGAAATTGTTCCAGCACCCTTCCGCGCTTATTTCGGTTTTACCCCGCACAGAATAAGCAGTGTGGGGATAAAGTTAAAACAGGCGTGCATGGTAATGTCTGTCCAGATATTACCTGTCCGTTCATAGATATATCCCAGCGCTACGCCCAGCAGAAACAACACCGGAAAATACTCGTCATACCCTTTGGCAACTGCAAAGTGCATGCCCGCAAACAGGGTGGCCGTGATCACAATTGCGATCCACCGGTTGCGCGGCAGCCACGGCCCCTCCGGCCAGCGCCTGCTGCCCGGTTCTTCGCCCGGCGCTGAAGCGTAACGCGTGCTGGTGAAAAGCATGCCAATGAACTGTACGATCCGGCTGGCGGCTCCGTGGCCCGGCCGCGTTTCCCGCTCCTGGGCGGTGCCAGCGGCTAAGACCGCAAGCTTCTGACCCAGCCAGGATTGAATCAGGCCGCGGAAAAATAGTTCCTCGGAAATGGGGGCCGCCACGACAATTAAAAACGACAGAAAAGCGAGGCTCGTTGGTGAGTGATCGGTTGCCAGGGCCTTAAGCATGGGATGCACAGGCGGCATTTTATGGGTGATGTGTGTGGCCAGCGATTCGGTCACCGCAAGAAGAGAATATAAAATCGGCGCAATGGCCACAAAGCTCAAAACGCCAATGATCAAGCCTCTGGGAATCAGGCCCATTCTGGCACCGAGGCCCGATATTCCATTTTCAAAGAATCGCGCACCTAACAGGAAAATGAGCGCCACCGCAGCCGTTCTGCCTACCACATCGGCCAGACTTTCCGCCTCGATCAGAGGCCCAAAGTGCAGCGCTATCGGCGCGGCAAGGAAGGTAAAAAAAAAGTAAACCAGAAGAACAAACAATATAATCGGATAATCCAGCGTATTTCGCCGCGCCGGAGAAATTGTCAACGGCCTGACGGAAAATACGCCCGTAAGGATCAGGACGGAAAGACTCATTGCCGATAGAATGACTAAAATAAAATAGCCGGCCAGCAGGGCGTGATGATGAAGAGTCTGTGGATGGATACGTTAGTCTCCAGAAAAAGGAATATACGCTGAATATTCTCCAGAAGATTGTCGAAACCAAGAAGCGGGAAATCGCCCAGGCCATGTCCGGCCTGCCCTTAACAGAGCTTCAAGCCCGGTGTCGTGACCTGGAGGCTCCCCGGAATTTTTTCACCGCCATAGCCCGCGAACCCGTCGGACTGGTTAATGTTATCGCGGAGGTTAAAAAAGCGTCCCCTTCCGCCGGTGTCATTCGCAGCGATTTTGATCCCGTCGCGATCGCCAAAGCATACACCACCGCCGGGGCGGATGCACTATCGGTGCTGACCGATCAGGAATATTTTCACGGTTCACTGGAGTACCTCCGGCAGATTCGCCGCGAAGTACCCATTCCGATCCTGCGAAAGGATTTTATCATTGATCCGTATCAGGTGTGGGAATCTCGGGCGGCCGGCGCGGATGCCATTCTGCTGATCGCGGAAATTCTTGATGATGCGCTCATGATGGATATGCTGATTCTGGCGGCCGAATTACGGCTGACCGCCCTGATTGAGGTTCACGAGCTGGACAGCTTGCTGCGCGTGCTGAATATGCTCGGGTTCCCCATGCGCAGTTACAGCCTGCTGGGAATTAACAATCGGGATTTAACCACCTTCAAGGTTGATTTAGTCAATTCCATCCGTCTGGCGGAATTTGTCAATGATAAAGCGGTGCTGGTGGCGGAGAGTGGAATTCGGGACCGATCCGATATTCAACGATTAAATGCCGTCGGCATCCGATCGGTGTTGATTGGTGAAACCCTCATGCGCAGCGGCGACATCGGCGGCACAATGGCCAATCTCAAAGGCATCATGCGGCAAAGCTGAAGAACGCCCCCGAAGATCGCTCCAAAGAACATCCCCAAGTACGCACTTCTGTCTCAGGCCAGAACGCCCTCATACGTTTCCGAGCCAATGGCGCGCAAGATGCTGGTGATGATCAGCCAGGCAATGGCCAACCCGGCGGCCAGAAGAATCCATTCCAGCCCGGCCGCCACCGTGGAAGAGTGCGTGACCGACGTGGTGGTTGATTCTGCCGCAGAGGTAGTGGTAGTGGTTTGGCTGCTGGTCGAGAAACTCCACAGCAGGGCCAGGATAATAATGCCGGAGATAATCACTGCAGCCGTGCCGGCCATCGCCCGCCAGAGACGATTCATGCGTTGCAACGCCCTGGTGCGCTGAACCATGGCAACTTGTTTTTTTTGCGCCCGATCCCGTGCCGCCGCGGCAATATCAAACTGCGGCACATGGGGGGCAGCCAAAGCAAAATTCTGGCGGATGGTCGCATCCATTTCAGGAAGTGAAAATTCAGAGGATCTGTTCATGGCTTATACCTCGCAAGGCTTTCGGATAGCTGTTGCCGGGCGCGAAACAAAATCGTTTTAATTGTACCGACCGGTCGCCCCGTAATTTCCGCAATTTCCCGTAACGGCAACCCGTCCTGATAATATAATTTTACAATCATCGCCGTCTGACTGCCTAATGCCGCTACGCATCGCCAGATATTCTCTCGGGTGTCCGCCTCTTCCACAGTGTCGGACCCGTGCGGGGCGGAAAGATTTTCCGGCAAATTGCCGTGCGTGTGCCGGGCCGCTCGCTTTCTTTGCCGCAATGCCGTGCGGAAGGCAATCTGGTAAATCCAGGTTCCCAGAGCAGACCGCCCGTCAAACCCCGGTAGCGCCAGATAAACAGCCGAGAAAATGTCAGCCGCCGCCTGGTCGATATCGGCTCCGCGCAATCCCACGGATTGGCACAGGCTGAAGATGCGATCTTGAAACAACTGCACCAGTTCCGCAAAGGCCTCCGCGTCACCGGCCCGCAGGCGCGTTATATCCATCGGCGTGTCCAGCAATTCCATTACCGTACCTCTGTGCTATTAGTGTATCCGGAATCCGCAGCGGTTTGAAAAAATATCCGGATTTTTGAAACCGCCTGGCAACCGCAAGGTACCAAAACCATGACTGGCGCTCCGGTGAGCCTGATGTGCAGGCTTGGCAGCGCGAGAAAATGCCCTTTGGGCAGAAAGGATGGCTTTTATGCCACCGCTTCCACCGCTTTCCGATGCGCCGCAAATGACGCTGGTGATTGCAGTTGCGGCCCTGATCGCCCTGGGGATGTTGCTGCGATGGCAACACGACCGGCAGCGACTGGAGGTTTTGAAATTGGCCATTGAAAAGGGCGTCACGCATCTGCCTGCGACACTACCCATGTGGTTAAGCTCGTTGCGGCAGGGGATAATGCTGACAACCCTGGGCGTGGCGCTGTTGATTGCCGGCGGTGCCGCGGTCGCCATGGTTCATTCCCAGCAGCCTTTCCGGCCCGGAATGCCGCCCATGGGTGGGCCGCCGGGCAGCATGGGATCGGGCACCGGGCCAATGGCGGGAGGGCGTTTTAATCGCCCCGGCCCGCCTGCCATGCCGGGCCTTGGTTCGACGGCTTTACCTCGCCCAGGCGGGCCGCCACGCGCCGGGCCTGCAGCCGAAAGTGACGGCCATGGATTTGCAACTCCCGGCGGTTTTCCCCCGCCTCCCGGTTTTCGGGCCGGCCATGGAAGGATCCGTCCACGCGGTGGACCTTTGGTGAATAGACGCTTCAACCCGATGATGCCCCCTGAGTTCCTGCCACCCATAGGATACCAGCAGCGGCTGCTGGGCTTAGGCGCGCTAGCCAGCGGTTTTATTCTCATGATGCTGGGGGTGGCACGCATCAGCTTTGCGCTGGTAGAACGCCGCTATTTTGCCTCTGAAGAACTTCAATCCGGCGAATTTCCGAATGGCCCCGATGGGGGGACGGGGATTTGAAATATGAAATATGAAATTTGAGATTTGAGATATTGATGCGGTGAAACATGCCCGCATTCTCCAGCGTGCGCTGCCTCACTCGCGACGAGGCGGAAGGTGTTGTGTCATCAAACGAAATTCCGCGTCCAACTCAACGCTCCCGCATTGAGCTAATGAACCACACCACGGTTTGACCCTAAAAAATTATCACAAAAACGCCGTTAGCCTGACGCGGCAGCGTCACGGTTCGATGCGCAACGCGGTCACAGGAAAAGTCCGTACCTCAACTCGGCGCGGGTCGCGCCAGCGACGCCGTGTCATCCAAGGAAAATTCCGCATGGAACTTAACGCTGCCGCATTGAGCTAATGCGCAGGCTGTTCTGCGCGGCTTATCCGATGGCCTGGAAACAGGGCTGCAGGGCGGGGTAGAGCATGGCGAACTTCTGGTGATGGGCTTCATACAGGGCAGAGCGTTTGGCATTCGGGCGGCTGCGGCTTTTGATTTTGATAATCTGCCCCGCGGCTTGTGGAACATTATTCCATCGCCCACTGCCCACGCCGGCCAGAATGGCCGCACCCAGAGCCGCACCTTCGCTGACATTAATTGTCACCACCGGGGCCTGATACATATCAGCCTGCAGTTGCCGCCAGAAATCGCTGCGTGCTCCGCCTCCGCTGGCCCGCACCTGAGTAATGGCAATGCCCATGCTGCGCATAATATCCACCTGCTCGCGCATGCCCATGGTAATGCCTTCCAGCGTGGCACGGGCCAGATGCGCCAGGGAATGCCGCGGCGTTAAGCCGATAAAGCAACCGCGGGCGTGCGGATCAGGATGCGGGCAGCGCTCACCGGTTAGATACGGCAGAAAAAAAAGATTTTCTGCACCGGCGGGGGCCTCCTGGGCCAGCGTAATAATCTGCTGATATAAAAGCCCCGCATCTTTTTTCCTGGCGACCAGTTGCGCCAACGGCACGGAAAACAACGTATTTCTCAGCCATTGCAGTGAGCCACCTGCGCTAAGCATGCAGCCAAAGACGCACCAGGTATTGGGAATGGCATGACACATGGTGTGCACCCGCCCCAACGGATCGGTCTGCGGTTCGGCGGAAGCCGCAAATATGACACCGCTGGTGCCCATGGCCGCGGAAAGAATCCCCGCTTCCACCACGCCTGTGCCCACCGCACCGGCCGCCTGATCTCCGGCACCAGCCACCACAGGAATACCTGCGGGCAGACCTGTAAGACGGGCAACCGTCGGGCTTACCTGACCGCTGATTTCCTGTGATTCGGTAAGGCGTGGAAGCAGTGCACGGTCGATGCCCAGTTGGCTGATAAGTCCCTCATGCCAGTGCCGCTTTTTCACGTCCAGAAGCAGGGTGCCGGACGCATCTGAAACATCGGAGGCATATTCCCCGGTCAGCCGATAGCGGATGTAATCCTTAGGCAGAAGAATATGGCGACACCGCTCAAATTTGCCCGGTTCATTTTGCATGAACCAGAGAATCTTGGGCGCTGTAAATCCGGTAAGTGCCGGATTGCTCACCAGCGCCAGGAGTTGCTGCCGCCCACCGGCCTTCTCTTCAATTTGCCGGCATTGATCCACGGTTCTCTGATCATTCCACAGCAGCGCCGGGCGCAGAGCTTTGGGGCCGTCACCGAGAAATACGCTGCCGTGCATCTGGCCGGATAATCCGATGGCAGTAATCTGAGAAGCCTTGAGTCGGGCTTTTTTCAAGGCTGCAGCGGTGGCCAGCAAACAGGCTTGCCACCAGTTCTCGGGGTCCTGCTGTGTCCATCCCGGGCGCGGTGTTTGAAGTTCATGCGGCGATTCCGCCGCAGCGCGAACGGTGCCGCTTTCCTCCAGCA
The DNA here is from genome assembly GCA_021798635.1 of Planctomycetota bacterium. The sequence continues at coordinate 14,101 of JAJZGH010000009.1, forward strand.
ACAACGCCTTGGTTCCCGAGGTCCCGATATCCAATCCCAACAGGGCCATAAAACCTCCAAATGCGCCTTTCAATCGGCAATTCAGATTGCCGCGTTGCGCCGTACAGTGTATCGGCCCCAGCCGCGGACGTCACTGCGGCTTGAGACTCTGCGCCACTAAGGGGTGCATGACACGTTACGCGGGCAATGAATATAGGGTTCCCGAGCACCGAATGATAATCCGGTGGTTGATCTTATGCCGCAAATCAACCACCGGGTTATCACCACGGTGCTTGATGCTACCGGAATCCGTGCTGTAGAGCTATGGTTCGATTGCGGCTGACGGGCCATTGCCCGCGCAAAGTGTCACGCACCCGCCATTAAGGCCGGCGTAATCGGGCGGTAATGGTATGCAGCGCTTCCGCTATGGCCTGATGGCGCGGCCCGTCGGAGGCGGTCCAGGAGACGACATGACTTTGGGCAATGTGTTCGTCGATTCGATTGCAGGCACCGATGACCGTTGAATGGTTGCGGCGGCCAAAGGCGCGGGCAATATCCGGATAACTCATGTGCGAGTGCAGCCGGACCAGATACATCGCGATGGAGCGGCTGGTGGAAACGATGCGATGTTTGGAGGAGCCGGTAATGAGTTCCACGGTGATGGAAAAATAGTCGGCGCACGTTTTAATGATGCGATCCGCACCCGGCGGTGTGGAAAAGTTCATGTGATCGCGGATACCGCTTAGAGCGCTTTGCATATTGTGCGCGGAATTGCCGACACCCTGCGTGCGGCACAATTGTGCCACGGCAACAGCCTGCACCAGAAGTCCCTGAAGTTCACGCACGCTGGCGACTGGTTGCTGTGCCAGTCGCATGAGCGTGGCGTCATCCGTCTGCCAGTCACGGCGCGCGGCCAGCCTGCGAAGAATGTCCAGCCGCGTGGGCAAATCCGGGGAATCCACGCGGGCCACCATGCCGCTGGAAAAACGCGTGCTTAACGCATCGGTCAAGGCCGAAATGCTCCGGGGGGCACAATCGCTTGACAGGACCACCTGCCGCCCCGCAGCGTCCATGGCATTAAACGTGTGCAGAAATTCTTCCTGCGTGTGCTTTTTATTCATGAAAAAATGCACGTCATCCACCACCAGTAAATCCACCTGCCGCATGCGACGGCGAAATGCCTCGGTGCGATGCAGACGGATACTTTCCAGATAATCATTGGTGAATTGCTCGCCTGTAATATACAGCCATTTCTTCCTGGGATGCAGAGCCTGAAAGCGTCGGCAAATGCCCTGCAGCAGGTGCGTTTTTCCCAGGCCGCAATCGCCATGGATAAACAGCGGGCTGTAATGCCGGCGCGGTTCTTCAGCCACCGTACAGGCACATTTATACGCCAGTTGATTGGTCGGTCCGACGACAAACTCGTCGAGCGTGTAGGCGTCATTAAGGGATGAGTTGACGGGGGCAGGGGCTGTTACCGCAGGGGATGCGGCTTGAGCCGGGGGCGGGCGTACCGGAGAGGATTCCGCCGTTTCAAGGAGGATCGTGACCGGGAACCCCAATGCTTCTTCGGCGGCCCCGCGTAGTTCATCCATAAATTTATCGCGAATCCACTTGGCGGAAAAAGCATTGACCGCGCGAATCGTCAAGGTGGAATCCGTGAATTGCCAATGCGTGGGGGCAGCGAACCACTGCTCAAAGCGCAGCTCCCCGACACGCGTTTGAAGATATTTCTGAATGATTCGGCATGGATTTGAATCTATGGCCGTTTCTTCCAACATCAGAACAGACACAGGCGACTCCTTTCCGGACATCCGGTGACAAAACCATTCACGGCCGTTGAGCGACAACAACGAACCGTCCTGGTTCTTCACAGCGTCCGGCGGTCCATCGCCGGGATTCATCAAATGCGGTCTTACCGCATTCGGGCAAGCACAAATTTCATGCGCCTATTAAACCGCTTTTGGCCAAAGACTCAATAGCATTTTCTCCATTTTCTTTTCCACAATCACCAGAAGGCAAGCTGCATAAGCACTTATGAACTCAAAAAAATCTTTATTCACCTCTTACGCACATGATCTGGAAAATCGTGTGGATAACTGCCGGAAGAAGGGGACATACTGCTTATTTGCCTTGTTTATCGCTGCTTATATGGCATTTTTTGCGGCAGTGCGGGGACAGCTTGCGGCTTGAAGCGTATGAATCAGAACCATGCGCTGGGCGGTTTGCCCAAACCGCAGCTTGCGGTACAGATGCACCGCCGGCGTATTAGCGCGGTCTACCGCCAGCGTAATGGTGGCGGCCTGCACGCGCATGGCAGTCAACAGAACCAGCTTCATGAGCTGGGCACCAAGACCCATGCGCCGGCAGGAAGTGCTAAGCCCAAGGTAGACCAGTTCCAATGTTGCGGATTCCAGGCGATGGGCCATCAGAAGCACGCCGACGTTTTCACCGTTTCGTTTCAGTAAGTACCAGAGTCCCGGATCAAAGCCGCCGGCCTGATGGCCGATGATCACATCGTCCATCGGGCGCAATCCGCTGAGGCTTGGACAATCCAGGGTTTGATGGTAACTGGCCTCGATGCTGTGGGCGAATTCAGTGCGCCGCTGCGGCGTATAGGTGGCAAGGTGAAATTCCGCCGGCAGTTTAAAGGCAGGCTGGAATAGCGGGCGGTTGCGCCGCATATACAGCAGCGTTGCCAAATCTAAAAAACCGGCCAGACGATACAACTCTGCGATAGCGTGAGCATCAGGCGTCAGAATGACCTGTGCCAGCGCCATGTCGGCGGCATGCGCGGCAACGGCGGCCCGGCGGATGCACTGAACTTGCGCTTCGCATGTGAGTGTGTCCCGGGGCGCGGTTTGCGGTGTGTAGAATAATGCGGTGCGTCCGGCGGTGGGTACCCACAGGCACGCACCAATAATGCGTTGATCCTGCATGGCCAGAACCTGCCGGGACGTATCCACCTTGTTCCGCAGGCAGTAGTCGTCAAAGGCACGTCGCCGGTCGGCGAAATCCAGTGATGCCGCCACCGAGCCGCCCTCCGCCTGGGAAAGAATGCAGTCAATGCCCCGGCTGATGAGCCGACGATCGGAGGGATCGACAAGTTCAAAGTCCTGACCCATGGCCCCTATTATGGCACAGATGCGTCTGCGTGGTAAGCCATTTTTACAATGACCTTGTGATCCTGCCGGTTGTCCACCAGCGCGATGCGAAGCGTGCTTTGTACCACGCCATCGACCGAAAGTTCTGTGACAGTATTTCCGCCTGCGGTAAACGTGATGTGATAAAATGTTTCACGATATCGGTAGTGCACGCGGAATTCACCCCAGCTTGCGGGCAGGCGCGGTTCAAACCAGAGTTGCTCACCGGTCTGCCGCCAACCGATAAATGTTTCAATGATCAGGCGATAGGTCCACGCCGCCGAGCCGGTATACCACGTCCATCCGCCCCGCCCCTGATACGGGGCCATGGCGTAAACATCCGCAGCCATGACATACGGTTCCACCCGATAGACCGAAACTTTTTCCGGCGTGTCGGAATGATTCAGCGGATTAATGAGATGAAATAATTCCCAGGCCTTATCGATCTGGCCGGCCATGGCAAATGCCATGATGGTCCAGATGGCCGCGTGGGTATATTGACCGCCGTTTTCCCGCACGCCCGGGAGGTATCCGGCAATGTAGCCGGGATCCAGAGCCGGATGATCAAAGGGCGGATCGAATAATTGGATAAGTTTCATATCCCGCCGCACCAGAAGTTCATCGACCGATTCCAGGGCCTGCCTCTGCCGCGCGGGATCGCCGGTGTTGCTGATGACGGCCCAGCTCTGGGGAAGGGAATCAATTTTACACTGGACGTTTTGAGCGGAACCCAGGGGGGATCCATCATCAAAAAAGGCGCGTAAATACCACTTGCCGTCCCAGCAGTGCGCAGCGATTGCCGTTTCCAGGCCGGAGAGATGTTGGAGGCATAAATCAACAGTGGCGTGGTCGGATCGGCTTTGCGCCAGCGGCAGCATGTCAGAGAGCACCGTGCGCAGGAAGAACGCCAGCCAGACACTTTCACCCCGGCCCGCCAAACCGATACGATTGAATCCATCATTCCAGTCCCCGCACCCGATCAGCGGTAATCCGTGCTCACCGAAGCGCAGGGATCGCTTGATGGCTCGCACGCAATGTTCGTAGAGGGTCCCGGTTTCATCACTGTTTTGCGGCAGATCATACCACGATTCTTCGTGCTCCCCGACTTCACGCCCGCGCAAAAATCCAATGGGTGCATCCAGCACGCCCGTGTCACACGTTAAGGCCACATACCGGCAAACCGCCAGGGGCAGCCATAACAGATCATCGGAAAACTTCGTGCGCACGCCCCGGCCGTTAGGCGGATGCCACCAGTGTTGAACATCCCCCTGCTCAAACTGCCGGCCCGCCGCCAGCAGCACCTGCTCCCGCAGCAGCGTGGGTTGAGCCAGCGCCGCCGCCATGGTGTCCTGCAACTGATCCCGGAATCCGTACGCCCCGCCGGACTGATAAAATCCGCTGCGGCCCCGGATACGGGAAGAGATAATCTGATACAGCAGCCAGCCATTGGCCAGAGCATTTACCGTTGGATCCGGAGTTTCCAGATAGATACATCCCAGGGTTGTATTCCAATAGTGCCATACCGCCTCCAGCGCCCGGCGAGCACCCGAGGGCGTGCGGGAGCGTTCGATCAACGTGCGGGCCTGCGTGCGATCCTGAGCTGCACCCAGAATCCAGACAATTTCTTTCTGTTCCCCGGGCGAAAGGTCAACGCTGGTCATGATGGCCGCGCAGGGGTCCAGGCCGGCACCGAGATTTCCGGATAGACGCTGCCGCAGCATGGCCGCCGGTGCACGGGTTGAACCGTTGCGGCCCAAAAATTCGGTGCGATCAGCACTGATACTGCGGCGCGCCTCGCTGACGTGGGCAAAAGCGATGCAATCGCCGAAATCATTGCTCCATGCATTGCGCGCCAGAATGGCACCGGTGCGCTCGTCCATTTCCGTGACCACGTGCGGACTATTTTTAGTGCGGCTTTCGCCCAATGTCAGTTCCCAGTACCCGGTTACCGATAGTCGCCGGGTCCGGTCCGTGTTGTTTTTAAGTTTGAGCACATGGTACTTCACCGGGTCATTGATATCGACGTACACGGTGAATTCAGAACTGATTCCCTGCTCCCGGCGTTCAAAAATGCTGTAGCCAAAGCCGTGCCGCACCCGACAGGGGTTGTAGCCGCGGGCCGGCAGCAGGGTGGGGGACCAGAAGGCCCCGGTCTGGTCATCCCGAAGATAAAACGCTTCGCCCGAAGCATCGGTGACCGGATCATCGTACCACGGCGTGAGGCGATATTCGTGCGCATTGCCCCGCCACGTATACATGCCCCCGCTTTCTGTGATCACCGTTCCCATTTCGCGCCCGGCAATCACATTGCACCAGGGGGCCGGCGGCATACGCTGGGGCGTAACGGTCATGACGTATTCCCGCGCATCGCGGGTAAAACCGCCTATGCCGTTAAAGCGAACTAAATCCGCGGGTTGCAACGGAGGCAACGACGATTCTTTGACGGACTGAGACACCGGTACAAGGGTGGGCGTGGAGAGTTCCGCATCACCGCGGCGTGAATCCAACACTTCTTCCAGCGTGCCCACGGCATCCGTGATGACAATCGCAGCGGACGACAGCATCAACGCTCGATCTTCCGGCGACATCTGGTCAGCGCGGCGAACAAAAATACCACCGGGCTGATCCACAAACTTGCCGTCCGGACCTGACGCCACGACGGCCATAATCTGGTCATGAAGTTCCTGACGGTAGCCGGAACTATCCTGATTCCAGATCACCAGATCCACGGCCAGGCCCTTGTAGCGCCAGTAAGCGTGCGCGCGCAGGCACTGACGCACCAGTGATAATTGGTCGCGATCACTGACGCGCAGCAGCATCATGGGCAGATCGCCCGATACCCCGAAACCCCAGAGTCCGGATTGACCGCGCTCATTCTGCCGAATCACCTCCGCCCCGGCTCGAAACCGTGGTCCGAGGAACAGCAGGGAGCCGGCCAGGCGGCCAAAAACCTGGGCTTCGGCATCGGTGGCGTTAAGTTGTCGCAACAATACCTGATTATGCGACCAGGCCAACTCCAGCACCCGATCCGTGAAGCGGTGATCGTGGTAGCGACGGTACAGAACCTCAATTTCTTCGCGTGTGGCGGCGGCTCCCAGTACCACATCAACCGTCACGGTGGCATTGGGCTGAATGACCAGTTCCCGGCGAACCGAAAAAGCGGGATCCAGCACGGCACCGTCGGTGTTGGGCAGCGGCCCGGACTGATCCATCACCTGGGGATGCATCGCGTTGCGGCCCCGCCCCAGGAATGCCGCGCGATCGGTCTGATAGGAGAAGGGCACATCGTTGGCAGAATGCACCGTGACCATGTGCATCATCCAGGGGGGATGCTCATCATGGCCGCGGGCGCGACGCGTCGCCAGCAACGTGTGGAATTCCGGCTCGGCATGGGTCTGCACAAACAAATTGCCATACGCCGGATGGGCTGCATCCGCCGCCGGCAAAGCCAGCACCACTTCCGCATACGTGGTCAATTCAATACGCCGCGCGACGGTGCCGTGGTTGGTCAACGCAATGCGCCGCAGTTCAATGTCATCTTCCGGCGAGACCGTCACCTGCATGAACATTTCAATCTGACCGTCGCGGCGGCGGAATTCCGCTTTCCCCTCGGAAAAGGTCGCTTCGTAGTTTTGTCCCCGCCGCAGCGTGGGTTGCACCGTCGCGGACCACCAGTTGCCGGATTCCAGGTCTTTCAAATAGCAGAATAATCCCCAATTATCCCGCGTAAAATCAGCGTGCCACCGGGTCAGGGCCAGGGAATTCCAGATGGATCTGCTGCCACCGGCGGCGGTTATCATCAGATGATAGCGCCCGTTGGAAAGCAGTTGAACTTCCGGTTCGGGCGTCTGGGCGGTGGTGTAAACGCGCCAGGTCAGGGCCTCGTCGGATACCGGCCGACGTGATTCGGCAACCTCCACCGCATGGGGATAAATGGGCTGGGCCTTCGGCGGCTTTTCCTGCAGCAGCAGATCACCGGAGCGCAACAACGGATCGGCCAGAAATCGTCTCTGCATCGGCTGTTGCAGCAGGACGGCGGTAAGCGACAGGAGGCTCATGGCTTCGTGATGGACCATGAAAGAGCGTACCGTTGCGGGTACTCCCGGTTTAACGGATCGCTGCGGCGTGTAGTCAATGGCCTCATAAAAGCCGCAATTCCCCATCTGGCCTTCCTGCTCCAGGCGCAGCATGTTCCGCCAGGCCTGACGCGGTCGAACCATCAGAGCCAAAACAGTGGCGTAGGGGGCAATGACCAGATCTTCGGAAAGCCGGCGCTTAAATCCCAGGCCCGGTACCCCGAACGCTTTGTACTGATAATTCCGCTGGGCATCGGTGGCATTGTAGCCCGATTCGGATACTCCCCATGGAATTCCCCGCTCGCCGCCATATTCGATATTTCGATCCACGGCGGCCCGCATGGTCTGATCCAGCAGGGTATCAGGATAGTTCGGCATGATCAGAAGCGGCATGAGATATTCAAACATTGAGCCGCTCCAGGACAACAGAGCAATATGGCCTCCCATACTGGTAAGTTGCCGCCCCATGGCAAACCAGCTTTCCTGAGGTATTTGGCCGGTAATGATGGCAATGTAGGTGGTCAGTCGTGCTTCCGAGGCCAACAGATCATAAAAGCCCGCGTCTAAATGATGCTCATTGACGCGAAATCCGATGGACAAAAGCTTGCGGCTGCGCACGAAAAGCAGTCCAAAATCCATCTTCGCCATGGCCGAACACTGCTGCTGCATATCGTTGAGAATATTGACCCGCTCCTCCATGCGGCGCAACCCTGACTGAAGGCTTGCCGTCAGGCTGCCGGGAATTGCAGGGTTAGGCCCGCCTTCGCCCGACAGCATCGCGGTCAGGGCGGTCGCCCGGCGGCACAATTCCACCATGGCTGAAAGGGGAGTGTTGTTTTCCAGATCGCGCATGAGTTGGCACAACTCCGCATACGCCTTACCGGCCTTGCCGGAAGGCATGGTCTTTTCTCCGCCCAGCGGCGGTCGTTGAATCCAGGGTGCGGATTGCGTTATATCGTCAATAAAGTCCCGATGTACCGCTTCCAGAGCGGACATCCACCAGTTCTCCTGCTCACGGCCGTTGCCTTGAAGGGACTGATGCAGGTCCTCAATAAGTTTCTGCCCGCGCTGAAGCTGGTCCAGAATCTCTCGTAAGCGGTGGGGACTTTGGGCATAAAGCTCGAATAATTGATCGCTGACGGTTTGTATTTTATGAACCGTGCGGGGATCCGTGTCTGCAATCCGCGGCGGATTCAGGCACCCCGCTTCATGTTTGAATGCCAGGAGCGTGTCTAAAAGCCCTTCGTTGAACCGCACGGGAATCAACGGTGCATTCACGGTTTCCGCCAGCCCATAGCGCATCAGCAAGAGGTCCGCTGCCAGATTTCCGCTGTCAACGGTGGAGACATACCGCGGTTCCAGTGGTTCCAGCGTGTCGGTGGCATACCAGTTGTAAAAATGGCCCCGGTAACGCTTTAATATTTGCATGGTGGCCAGTGTGGCCTGGCACCTGCGCACGAATGTGCCGCAGGAAATCCAGCCGAAATCCAGCGCTGCAAGATTGGCCAGAAGAGCCATCCCGATGTTGGTGGGACTGGTGCGGCGGGCCAATGCGGGCACCGGAAATTCCTGAAAATTATCCGGGGGCAGATGATGATCCGCGGCCGTGACATATTCTTCAAAATACCGCCACGTCCGCCGCGCGGTCATCCGCAGAAAGTGTTGCGTTGGGACATCCATTTCAAGGGGTGCGCTGACAATCGGGCGGCTAAGAATCCAGGCCGCCATGGGCGAAATAAGCCACAATAGCAGCAGCGGCAACGCGTCGAGGAGGGCCGCTCTGCGAAGCGCGGCCACGGCGCAGAATCCCGCCGCCGCGATGACCGGTCCGGTCCACATGGATAGAAAGGCATTGCCAAGTGAATTAGATACGGTGCGTTGCACGGCACGGCTGGCCCGCCATTGCAAAAGCCCACGGTGAGTGATTCCCATACGTAACAGTGAACGCGCTATGGCATCACAATTCAACGCGGCCTGAAAAGCCAGAAAGGTCAATTCCATAGCGGAAATCACGATCTGGCGCCCAAAGCTGATGCACCACGATCGCAGATGGGTCTTGGGCGGCAATTCAGGGCTTTTCCGCGTGAGTTCCCACAGTGCGGTAAGCAAACCCGGCACCGCGATGGCCGCCGTTAGCGCCAGTGTCCACGCCCCGGCATCCGGAAGCATCAGCCAGGCCAGAAACAGCATGACGACCGTGGCCGGTGGTGTGCAACTGCGGCGCAGATTATCCAATATTTTCCACCGGGACAGCATGGAAAGATGATTGGTTCTCCACATGCGACCGGCGGCCGGTGCCCAGGGAAAAAGCCAGCCGGCAATCTGCCAGTCGCCGCGAATCCACCGATGCCGGCGGCTGATTTCCGCGCCGTAGTGCCACGGATGGTCTTCAAAAATCAGAATATCGCTTACCAACCCGGACCGCAGGTGGCACCCTTCCAGCAGATCGTGACTTAGAACAAGATTTTCCGGAAGCCTGTGGTGCATGACCCGCTGGAATATATCGATATCCAGAATTCCCTTGCCGACAAACGACCCTTCGCCGAACATGTCCTGATAGGCTTCGGAAACCGCCCGCGTATACGGATCAATACCCGGATCGCCGGCACACAGCCGGGAAAACAGGGAACGCTGTGACGAGGGCAGACTGATCGCCACCCGCGGCTGGAGAATGCCGTAGCCTTCCTCCACCAGTCCGGTCCGGGCGTTGATGAGCGCCCGATTCTGGGGATGGGCCATCGTGCCGATCAGCTCGGCCGCCGTGCCGCGCGGCAATTGCGTGTCGGCATCCAGCGTGATGAGATACTTTGCGGTTCTCAAAACCGCAAGTTCGCCAATAATGACCAGAAATGCGTCCTGCTGGTCCGTACGCAGGACGTGGATTAAATCTTCCAGCTTGCCGCGCTTGCGTTCGTAGCCCATCCAGGCGCGCTCCCCGGCGTTGTAGCGGCGGGGCCGATGGAACAGGCAGAAGGGTCCCGTGTCGGCATGGCCATATTTTTTATTAAGCAATTCAATGCCATGGATCAGCTGGCCCAGCAGACCTTCATCTTCCGCAGTGACCTGTTGGGGAGCATCGGCAAAATCCGAGACCAGCGCAAAGAATAAATTGGGATCACGATTGGCCAGGTAACGAACTTCCAGCGATTCCAACAGATCCTGAATTTCCGACGCGCTGTCGGCCAGACAGGGAACCGCGACCAGCGTGCGGCAGGAATCAGGAATATTTTCTGAATAATCCATGCGCGGCAACGTCTGGGGAACAAGGATCAGCGAAGCCCCATAATTGACCAGAGCTAAAGAGAACTGGCTGATCGGGAAAAGAGTTAAAACCCCCGCAATCAGCCCCATCCACCAGTTCGTGGAGGCCGGCAGGACCAGCGACAAGGTCACGCTGATCGTCAACAGCGCCACCATGCCGGTATACAGGGTTAAAGGCCACTGGCCGGCCCAGCGGTTGAACTTCTGCCACAGCGGGGTCTTGACTTTAAGCAACTCCTCCAATTGGTTTAGCCCGGCACCTACGAGATAATATCCCACGTGACATTGGCGATCCGTGGAGGGCCGGGTCTTGATGGCCTGGGCCGCGAGATCCACAACTGTTCGGGCCGGGAGCATTTCGGAAAGGGAGTTGGCCGCTGCGAAGTGTTCGATGACGTGGCGATAGGCGTCGCGGGTGTGAAAGTCCATGGCCGCGTATACGCCCGCTGGATCTTCGCGCAGTGTTTTTTCCACCGCACTTTGGCTTTCGACAAACTCCCGCCAATCCATGGCATCAATAAAACGTAAGCTGCCAAAGCAATTGCCCATGGATATCTGGTCCGCGGCCTGTCGGCGACTTTGCCGCTGCACCAGCAGTTCAATGGTTTCACTGGATCGGGCCACGAGTTGGCTGATCCAATTCAGTGCCAGCGCCAGGGAAGCGTTCTGCCCCTGTAAACGGCGCACCAGTTCGGTGGTAAAGGCACTGGACAGCGGCGGCTCGGCTTTTACCATGGCTGCCAGGGCCACAATGGTATCATCAGGCGTTTTCTCCGCCGCATCTATGAGTTGATCGGCCCAATAATTGGCCGAATTTCTCTCCTGGCGGGCTTTCGCGATTTCCGCGGCAACCCGGCGCATGTTTTCCACCAGCGCCAGGCGCAGCATGATGGGCACCGCCCATAATTCTCCCAGGCTAAGCGTTGCAGTTCGCTGGTAGGCCGCCAGAAATCGGTCCATCGCCTCCCCATCCACCCGGCCGTCCAGGTGGCTGATGAGCCGCAGGATCAGATCATAAACGCGCGGATAGCCCGCCCGTGGCCCATTCCGCAGCCACGGCAGCTTCACGCTGTACCCTTTGGGAAAGTGCCGCTGAATCAGGCGGACCTGTTCCTCCACAAGGTAAAAATTATCCAGCAGCCATTCCGATGCGGGAGAAATAATCTGGCCCTTGGCCACGGCACCGCTGATCAGCTCATAGGCCTGAATCAGTACCACATTGTTGTCCGCCAATCGCGCCAGAAGAATTTCCGGAGCACCGGTGGATTGAACCCGATGTTCTTTAGCGAGTTCTTCCGCCAATTCTTCTAATTGACTGATGCCCAGCAGTTCCGCGCGCAACGGCTCTTCGGTTTGTACGGCCGGTACAGCGCCCGAAGGCCCCCGCTGAAATAAAGCCTTTAATAATTGCCCACGATTTTTGCCCAAATACCGGCTCCAATTAAGTGACGCATTGCTGGCCCACAAGCCGCGTTCGATGCAATCAAATCAGCGGTTACTTGGATAACATCGCAGGTTTGAAACTTTCCGGCATCGCCGGCTGCCCTCCCAAGGCATTAGTCTGTCTTCATCCCCTCATCTTTAATAGACTTCCAGCAAGACATTGTCAAGGACTTTTTTCAGCATTTTTCAGTATTTTTATTGCAGCCGTGGTGGTCGAGCCTTTGAGAGGTGCGCAAGGGCGGCTTGACCAGTCACGCCGGGGCTTCTGCCGCCTGACACTCTTATCCGATGGGTTGTTGCGCGGAAGGGCTTTGATCTGGCGGGGGGGTAACGGGTAATTTTGCCGTCAGGCGGCTGTTGAGAACACCGCCGGTGATCGCCAAGGTCAATTCCACAAGAATTTGAAATACCCGCGGCAACGCCACCACGACCACCACCAGTTCCGGTGAACCTACCAGCGGTGCGATAAACAGTGCCTGCACCGCCTCGCGCACGCCTAAACCGCCCGGCAGCAGACTGAACATGCCCAAGCTGACCGATAAGGCAAATACGCCGACGAGTTCAACCGTATGCAAAATGCTCACCTGGTGCACACAGCTTACCGCCATCCACAATCCTATTCCGCCGAACAACCAGGTGGGTAAAAACATCACCACGGCATAAATCATATGTTTTAATTTAAATCGACGGCTCGGTGGAATGGCGGATTTGCCCATGGACCGCAAGGCGGTATTAATTATCCAGAAAAACACCGGCGGATAAAACAATCCCAGCAGCCCGGCCATGATCAGGCCGCACCCCATCAGGTAAAGCGGATGATTGCGCGCTGCCACCACCAGGGCTGTGGATCCTACCAACCCGCCGGAGAGCGTGTACATGGCATTTTCCAGCAGAGTAGACAGTAAACATGTTTCACGGGCCATGCCGGCCCGATGCGTGCGTTCCAGACGCATCAGAACCAGCAGTACCTTGCCAGGCGCGTATTTGCCCATCTGGCTGAAGGTGTAGGCTCCCAGCAGCGGCAACACGGGGCTACGGTCTCCCATGCGCCGCGCCAGCCACAGCCAGGTCAGAGCGTTGGTGGTCATAATGCCCACAAATGCCAGGGGGATAATCGCACAGTAACGCCAGTCTATATGAACGGGGTGCTGGCCCACTTTACGCCAGGTTTCCGCCAGCTTGATGCCCACAAACGTGAACACCGCCGCCATCACAACGAGTTTAAGAATAAAAACGCTGGTCTTTTTTGTCACCGACAGCCATCCGCCTTGCACGTATCATCCGCCTGCCGCCCCAGCCAGGCACCGTTTCCCCCGCCCCTGGCCGCAACCGCAGAGTTTCTATTATGGCGTAAACGCTCCCGCTTGTCTGTTTATGCATCGCCCCACCCCGAAAAAAGGTACCTGACACCTTTTCCAAAAAAAGGTGTCAGGTACCTTTTATTTGGTTTGGGCATCGGGAAACTTGGCGGCTGTGGGAGAGAATCCTAAATCCGACATGGGAATATTACCTACGCGTAAATCGGGGAGGCTCTGATAGGCAGCGGCGTTGTAAACCGCGAAGATGATAAGCGTGATAGTGATGGATCACTCATGAAAGCCGATGGGGCCGGCGGGTGATCCAGACGATCCATCTTGCCCTCGCATGGCCGGTAAAGGGTGGCAGCTTCCCTCGCCGGCCATGCACTTTTTTATGGCCAACGGTGGTGCGCAGCGGAAAAAAATAAAGCCGCGGTCACAGGCTATGCGGCGGCGGCTTTTATTTAATTTCTCACAGCGAATCGGATCAGCAGCGTTTATCCCACCGCCTGCGGTTGAAGTTCCAATTCCCGCACACTGCGACGCCCGGCAAATCCCGCACTGATGTCATGCCAGAAGTTAATCGTCGGCTCGCCAATCTGCCAGCATAAAAGTATGTCCCGGCCATTAAACCGTGACGGGAAATCCAGCAAGCCGCGAGTGGGGTCTTTGAGTTCCACGCCTACCGCGGCCAATTCCTCCAGCAGACCGCCCAACTGTTCGGTCATGTTATCAAATTGTGATTCAATGGCGTTGGCCTGCTGGGCTGATGGCTGCTCGTGGCTCGACGCCGTCTGATGCACCAGCTTGCGACGTTGCAGTTCAATGCCCTGTATGTCCGTGGCAATGCGATTGACCAGGACCAAAGCCCGCCGGGCGTCCGCCAGGGTGAAATACCGCTTGGGCGTCGGCTCCAGGGACTGTTTGTCATTATGAGGGGTTGCACGGGTCATTCTCGTATCCGCCTTTCCGGCTTAAAACTACCTTACGGGCGTTTGTCAGTAAACGCCTCTCCCTATAATAGCCCGTCAAAATGACAAATCGGCACTTTCATTCCCGGAACTTCAAGGAATGCTGATAATAAATTCTCTGCCGAGGTTTTTTTCCGCGTTAGCGGGTATAGCACCTGCAATTTTTTTCTGTTTAAGGAGCCTGCACGGAAAGGCTCACGCAGTTGCGGCCGCGTCGGTCACTTTATACGCATCGGCGGATGGTTCTTTAATCGTGGCGAGGAGCTTGTCCACGACGGCGTCCGTGTCAATTCCTTCGGCATCAGCGTTGAAATTGGTAATGATGCGATGGCGCAAGACCGGTTTGGCCACGTGGCGAATGTCATCCGTGCTGACATTGAGCCTTCCCCGCAAAAGCGCCCGGGCCTTGGCTCCCAGAACCAGATTCTGCGCCGCCCGCGGGCCGGCACCCCACGTCAGGTAAGTGTTGATGAAGTCGGGGGCATCTTTTTCATGCGGACGCGTGGCCCGCACCAGATTTACCGCATAATCCACCACATGATCACTGACCGGCACGCGTCGCACCAGTTTCTGAATCGCCAGAATATCCTCAGCGGAAAGCACCGCATGGGGTTCATTGCGAATATCCATGGTGGTTTGTTTGACAATGGTTCGTTCATCCTCGCGCTGCGGGTAGCCCACTTTTACCATGAACATGAAGCGGTCCAACTGCGCTTCCGGCAACGGGTACGTGCCCTCCTGCTCCACCGGGTTCTGCGTGGCCAGGACAAAAAACGGCTGTTGCAGAGAATAGGTTTGCCCGCCGGCGGTTACCTGATATTCCTGCATGGCCTGCAAAAGTGCCGCCTGCGTTTTGGGCGGCGTGCGGTTAATTTCATCCGCCAGAAGCATGTTGGTAAACACCGGCCCCTTGATGAAATTAAAGACCCGTTTGCCGGTCTGCGGATCTTCCTGAATGATATCGGTGCCGGTAATATCCGACGGCATTAAATCCGGGGTGAACTGAATGCGGTTAAAGTTCAGACTTAAAACCTTGGCCAGCGTGCTGATCATCAGCGTTTTGGCCAGGCCCGGCACGCCCACCAGCAGGCAGTGCCCGCGCGAAAATAACGCCAGTAAAAGCGACTCCATCACATCCGATTGCCCGACTATGACTTTGCGGATTTCCGCCAGCATGGCTTCGCGCACCAGTTTAAGGCGTTCAACCGCGGCCATTTCCGCGCCCGCAGGGGCGGGAACTGAAGAACGTGGCCGCTCCGGGGTGGGAACTGTTGTCATCCATGTACTCCCAAAAATATTATTGGCCAGGCGATGCCGGCCTGAAAATCCAACCGCTGCCGCCCGGCAATCGTGTCAAGAGTCCAACGCGCAGAAAGGCCGATTGTTGCTGTCGGTGCGCACCATCGCCTTGAACCGCTTGCCTGGCAACTGCTAATTGTACCCGATCAATGAATCGGTGTGACAAATGTGCGGATGATAATAATTCATAATTTGCGGGGGGAGCGCAGCGCCGTTTGACCGCGACAGGCCCGTTCCGATAAACTCAGACGGGTAAGAATTTCTCCGAGGCTCTCTTAGACTACAGGGGTAAAAAAATGATCAGCACACATCAGAAAAAAGGGATCGCGATGATTCTGGCGGCGGCGGCAGGCATTAGCCTGGCCGGTAGCCGGGCTTCGGCGCTGGCCGTGTCAACACTGCCGTTTAACCAAGTGGTGGCTTTTGGTGACAGCCTCTCGGATGTGGGCAATCTGGCTTTGGCCACGGCGGGCAGCACATCGGTTTTCCCGCCCCCGCCCCCGTATGATACCGCCGGTGAATTTACCGATGGGCCGGACACCACGCCCAGTACGTCGATTATCGGCGTGTGGGTGCAGCAGTTGAACAACAATTTTCTGCATGACAACTACGCCGGCTTTTCTCCGCTGACGCCTTCGCTTAGCGGCGGAACGGATTATGCGTTCGGTGGGGCCATTACCGGAAGTTCCTCCACGCCGCCGGGCCTGGCGACGCAGGTGAACATGTTCCTGACGGCCCATCCCGCCGCATCGCGCAACAATTTGTATGTTTTCTGGGGCGGAGCCAATGATATTTCCGCGGCAGCTGCGCAATCCAATCCCACGCTGGCGGGAATCGAAACCGCTGCGACCACCGCAGCGTCCAACATTGACGCGGAAATTCAGCAGATCGCCAACGCCGGCGGAAAATATTTTCTATGGGTCAACCTGCCTCCGCTGAATCTGACCCCGGCGGCCATCAGCGGGGGAGCCATAACACAGGATGTTGCGGCACTGGCCACCGCCAGCTTTAACACCGCCTGGCAGGCCGACGTTGCCGCCCTTAACACCAGCGGTGTTCATGTTCTGGGAGAAAATGTCAACACTCTTTTTACCAACATTATCGGCAATCCGTCCGCCTACGGATTTACCAACGTGACCACCCCCGCACGGGGGCAGGTTGGCGTTAATCCCGATACGTATTTATTCTGGGGAAATAAACATCCCACGACCGCAGCCGACAAACTCCTGGCCCGGCAGTCTTACAATGATATCAACACCGCGTTCGCCGTGCCTGAACCGGCAGCTATTGTGCTGCTGGCCGCCGGGTGCGGCGGAATACTTTTGCTGCACCGGCGCAAAAATCATCGCGCGAATTCGTAAGCCAAGCACATTAACCTGCGAAGCAAAACCGCAACCCCAGCGCTTCCAAAACATGCCAGATGGTGAATGCCGGATGCCGGATGCTAACTGCTAAATGCGGGACACCCGCGTCAATGCACCCCGGAATTGCGTTTCCCGGCTTGCTGGTTCAGTTGTCCCTGAAACATTTTGACCGCTTCCCAGGCCTGCATGGGGGACATGCGGTCCAGGTCCAGCGATTGCAGTTGACTGACCACCTGGGATTCCAGCGGATCAAACAACGCACTTTGCGGTGCCGCGGCGGTGGCTGCGGCCCGGGGCTTGCCGCGGCCCACATGCACGGCCAATTGTTCCATCAGTTGCCGGGCGCGCTGAATAACGCTGCGCGGTATTCCCGCCAGACGCGCCACCTGCACGCCATAAGATCGGTCCGCGCTGCCCGGCACAATGCGGTGCATGAAAAGAATCTGATCTTCCCATTCCCGCACCAGCACATTGTAATTCATGACCGCCGGGCTGCTTTGCGCCAGTTGTGTCAGCTCATGATAATGCGTGGCAAACAACGTGCGGCAGTGCGTGGTGCCGGCCAGAAATTCGGCAATCGCCCATGCCAGGGCCAGACCATCCAGCGTGCTGGTCCCCCGGCCGACTTCGTCCAGAATCACCAGGGAATTCTCGGAAGCATGCAAAAGGATATTGGCGGTCTCGGTCATTTCCACCATAAACGTGCTGTGCCCGGCCGCCAGATCGTCGGCCGCCCCTACACGGGTAAAAATGCGATCCACCAGTCCGATGACGGCCTGCCTGGCGGGCAGATAAAACCCCGCCTGAGCCATCAGCACCAATAATGCGGTCTGCCGGATGTAGGTGGATTTCCCGGCCATATTCGGGCCGGTAATTAACTGCAGCGTCGGGCCGTCCGGGGAAAACTGGATATCATTGGGGACAAAGGCTTCTCCCAGAATCTGCTCCACCACCGGATGACGGGCGTCACTGATTTGCAGTTCGCGCCGGGTTGTGATAACCGGGCGGCAATAGTGGCGGATTTTGGCCAGATGAGCGATGGAGGCAATGACGTCCAGGCGGGCGATCTGGGCGGCGATGGCCTGCAGGGAGTCGGATTTCCCGGCCAGGAACTCGCGTAATTGCTCATACAGATTTACTTCCAGCGCCCTGGACCGCTCCTGGGCCGTCAGCAGATCACTTTCAAATGTTTTTAGTTCGGGCGTAATGTAGCGCTCGGCATTTTTTACGGTTTGTTTCCGGATGAATTCCGGAGGAATTTTTGATGCATGTACATGCGTAATTTCAATATAAAATCCGAAGATTTTATTGTAACCCACCTTCAGCGAGTTAATGCCTGTCCTGGCCGCCAGCTCGGATTGATAATTGGCCAGCCACGCCCGGCTGTTGGTGGCCAGCGTGCGCAGGCGGTCGAGTTCCGCATCGCACCCATCGCGAATCACGCCGCCATCCCGCAGATGCGCCGGCGGCTCATCGGCAATGGAAGCCCGTACTTTTTCCGCAATTTCCGCAGCCGGGGCGGCCAGCGGAGCCAGTTCATCGGAAGCGCTTTCAAAAAAGCCGCTCGGTCCCGCTAAGCGCATGAGTGTCGGAAGGGTCTCCAGCGATCGCGCCAGCGCAATGAGATCCCGCGGCGTACCCCGGCGACAGCAGATGCGTGCGGTAATGCGTTCAATATCGGCGCAATCGCTGATGACCATCCGCAGTTCATCCAGCCGCTGCTCAAGTTCCAGCATGCGCGCTACCATGGTGTAGCGCTGTTCAATGATCGCCGGATCGCGCAGCGGAAACAACAGCCAATGCCGCAGCAACCGTGATCCCATGGGGGTTTTGGTATGATCCAAGGCCCGCACCAGCGACCCTGAAGCCGAATTGTGCCGCATGGATCGATTGATTTCCAGAGACCTTAAGGAAGTCGGATCAATAATCAGGTGGCGACGCCGTTCAAACGCCCGGGGCGGCTGCAGATGTTCCAGGGCCGCTTTTTGTGTTTCATGCAGATATGCCAGCAGACCGCCGGCGGCGCGCAGGGCCGGGTGCTGATCATCGTCATAGCCAAAGCCGGCGAAGGTCATAACATTGTATTGCTTGCGGATGCTTGCCACCGCATGATGACTGTCGAGTTGCCAGGTGGGTCGGGCGGTCAGCGTGAGTTTAACCGGATCAGATACATGCTGGACCCATTGGGGAATCTGATGGTCCGGCGCTTCGGGATAAATCAGTTCGCGCGGGCTGATGCGGGCCAACTCCTCGCGGCAGGCGGACAGGCAATCCACCAGCGTGAAAAATTTTCCAGTGGATAATTCACACCACGCCAGGGCGGCCCATTGCGTTTCAGAAGCGTTGGCCGGCGGAGCCAGCGGATCGGCGGTTGCCTGATCTCCCGGTGGGGCCGGTAGCAGCAGCATCGCGGAGAGAAAATTTTCCTCTGTGCCGTCCAGCATCGTATCTTCAGTCAGTGTGCCGGGGGTTATTAAACGCGTGACCTGCCGATCAATAACTCCCTTGGCCTGTTTGGGGTCTTCCATTTGTTCGCAGATCGCCACGCGATAACCCGCGGCAATCATGCGTTGCAGATACCCATCCACCGCATGGTACGGCACACCGGCCATGGGAACGGCATTTTCGCCTTTGCTGCGGCTGGTTAACGCCACGCCCAGTGCCCGCGATACAACGCGGGCGTCTTCGTAAAATGTTTCGTAGAAATCTCCGATGCGAAAAAACAAAACCGCATCCGGATATTGAGCTTTATAGGTTTGATATTGCCGCATCGCGGGTGTAAGTTCCGCCGGGTCAATTGTGGCGATGTTCTGTCTGTTCAGTGGTTCACCCATGATGATCTATTGTACCGCCTGAAGCGCCAATGCCAACTCGTGCTTTCCAGGTTACAGGTTACGGGTTACAGGGGACAGTTACAGGGGATAGGGGTTAGTGGTTTTAATGAGTAATGAGTAATGAATAGAAATAAGGAGTTAGGAGTTGGACGAGGACGCAGAACCTAGGAGTTAGAAGTTAGAATGTGGAAGCGCTTCGCTTTCGCTGGGTGCAGAATGCTAGATGCTGAATTCCAGGTTCCAGGTTCCAGGTTCCAGATTCCAGATTCCAGATTCCAGGTTCCAGGTTCTCGATATTTATTGACACGCTGTTCCGCCGGTCCTATTGTAACGCCCTGGATTCCTGTTCGCGGGTGTGTTGGAACAATTTTCGGGGGTGCCGTATGCCGTCGGCCGGATTAATTGTACTGTTCGTCGTCGCACTGGTTATTGTCATCATCGTGCTGATCACGGTGGGTAATGTGTTTAATTTGTGGCTGCAGGCTTTTTCCGCCGGCGCGGACATCAGCCTTTTTGATCTTATCGGCATGAAGTTGCGTAAGGTTGATGCCCGGGCCATTGTCACGGCCAAAATTTCCATGGTGCAGGCCGGCCTGCCGGTGGAGACCAATCAATTGCAGGCCCATTACATGTCCGGCGGCCACGTATTAAATATCGCCAAAGCTATGATCGCCGCTCATCGGGCCAATATTGAGCTGGCCTGGGATCAGGCCACGGCCATCGACCTGGCGGGTCGTGATGTGTTGGAAGCGGTACAAACCAGCGTCAATCCGCGGGTTATTGATGTCCCCAACGCCGCCAGCGGCCGGCAGACGCATGAAGGCGTCGCCAAGGACGGCATCCAGTTGCGCGTCAAAGCCCGCGTGACGGTTCGCACCAACATGCGGCAGCTTGTCAGTGGTGCCGGCGAAGAAACGATTGTGGCCCGGGTGGGAGAAGGCATTGTCGCGGCTATTGGTTCCGCTGATACCTATAAACATGTGCTTGAACAACCCGACATGATCAGCAAAACCGTTCTGGCCAAAGGCCTGGATGCCGGTACCGCGTTCCAGATATTGTCTATTGACATTGCGGACATGGATGTCAGTGAAAATATCGGTGCGCGGTTACAAATCGCGCAGGCCGAGGCCGCCAAACAGTTGGCGCAGGCGGAAGCGGAAAAGCGGCGCGCCCTGGCCGTGGCGCAGGAGCAGGAAAATAAAGCCCTGGCGCAATTTAACCGCGCCAAAGTTATTGAAGCCGAGGCTCAGGTGCCTTTGGCCATGGCTGAGGCGTTTCGCAAGGGCAATCTGGGAGTTATGGATTATTACCGCATGAAAAACATGCAGGCCGACACGCAGATGCGGGAATCCATCGGCGGCTCCAACGCCACCGGCTCCGGCACCGACAACCGCCCCGCAGGCTCGTGACGGATAGCGGCGTGGCGCGTGATAGAGCACCGTGGTGATAACCCGGTGGTTGGTTGGCGGCACTGGATCAACCACCGGATTATCATCCGGTGCTCCCGGCGAAGCGGCGTGCGACACCCCACAAAGCCGCCGGCTCTGCCGGCGGTGAAGCCCACGAGGTAGCCTGCAGCTGACGACGGCAGGGCTAAGATTTAAGACTTGAAATTTGAGATTTGAAATTCCAGGTTCCAGATTCCAAGTTCCTTATTCCCGGCTCCCATGAAAAAGGAATAAAAAATGTCCCAGCTTCCCAAAGATCCCCAGCAGTTGGCCCAGGATATTCTGGCCGGACGCATAAGCATCCAACAACTGCAGGCCGAGCAAGCGCGGCGACGCACCGCGCAGGAAGCGCTTCGCCAGACGATGCGCACACGCCCGGCGGCTTCCACTTCGTCAGCCCCGCAGGCCGGCAATCGGCAAGTGGTTAAACCCTCCGGGCAGCCTGCGCGCCCACCTGGCCGCCAATCGCGACCCTCGGCCAAGGGTGACCGCTACACTGCGGTGCCGGCAGTGATTGCTAAGCGCTCCCCATCCCAAGGTCGCGCTGCCGCCGCGGCACAAGCTGATGCCGCCTCTGAAGCCAGGACTTCTTCAGCACCGGCAAAAACTTCCACCACCGCAACTGCCAAATCCGCCGCCGTTCCCAGAACGCCATCGCAAACCATCCGGGCGGTCATGAATAATCCCCATACCCTTCGCAGTGTTTTTGTTTTAAGTGAGTTATTAGACAAGCCGCTGTCGCTGCGGCAGGATCCTCTGGACCGTTTCTGAATTGCTGTAAACGCCGGCCCAGTGCGAGCCGCGGTCTGATTCGCCGAGCCGGTCGCTCCGTGCCCCGCACCCCCCGTGCGATGCGCATGAAAAACCGCCCCCACGACAGGCACTTAAATGCACCGGATATGAAAATGAATTAACAATAGCGTGTTGCTTCCGATGCGCTTTAAATTTCTTGCCGCTGGCGCGGTAATTTCAGTTCAATCCATTTTTGATCGAACGCTGTTTGTCGGGATACCCCCTTTCGGTAACTCCGTTGGACTCATCCGAACATTATTTTCGACTTTTCTTCCCAAAAACACAAGCAAAAACTTCCAAGTTTTTTTATAGGAACAAATTGCCTATTGCGAAAATTCAGGTTTTAACCATCCAATTCTTCATATCTCGGTATAATTCCCCGCATGGCCAAGCCCAAAACCTACTTTGTTTGTCGTGAGTGCGGTGCTATTCAGCCCAAATGGATGGGAAAATGCCCCGACTGCAATGCCTGGGACAGCTTTGAGCAAATGACCCAAACCGCCGCCGACCCGCATCGGCCACGCGCCTTATCGGAAGCTTCCTCCGAAAGTGGGCCTGAACGCTTTGCATCCGACGATGACGTTCCCGCCCGGCCCTTATCGGAAATCCCGGAGCTGGATATTCCCCGCATGCCCACCGGCTTGCCGGAATTTGACCGCGTTCTCGGCGGCGGCATCGTGCCGGGCGCGGCCGTGCTGCTCGGCGGTGATCCGGGCATTGGCAAATCGACCCTGCTGCTGCAGGCCGGTGATCGCATGGCCCGGCAAGGCCACCGGGTGTTGTATGTCAGCAGTGAGGAATCCGCGCAGCAGACCAAATTACGGGCCAAGCGACTGGGGGTGGACGATGACCGCCTGCTGATTTATGCCCAGACCAACCTGGAGAAAATCGGCCGGCAAATTCAGAAATTGCGTCCGCATCTTTGCGTGATTGATTCCGTCCAGATGATTTATGAACCCACCAATGCCTCACCGCCGGGCAGCGTATCCCAATTGCGCGACTGTGCCACGGAATTGGTCTATCTGGCCAAGGCGGGCGGAACCGCGGTATGCCTGGTGGGCCATGTTACCAAGCAGGGCCTGCTGGCCGGGCCGAAACTATTGGAACATATTGTCGATACCGTGTTGTACTTTGAAGGCGACACGCATCACGATCATCGCATTGTCCGGTGCGTTAAAAATCGTCATGGCAACACCCTGGAAGTGGGTCTGTTTCGCATGGGGGCTGCCGGTCTGGAAAGTGTGCAGGACGCGTCAGCACTGCTCATTGAACCGCACGCCGGATCGCCCCCCGGCAGTGTTATTTGTGCGGTGACCCAAGGTTCCCGCGTGCTGGCATTGGAAATTCAGGCTCTGACGGCCGACAGCATGTTAGGAGCCGCCCGCCGCAAGGTCAGCGGTTGCGATGCCAATCGCGTGGCGATGATTATTGCGGTTCTGGAAAAGCGCTCCGGCTTACGTCTGGTGGATCAGGATGTGTTTGTCAATGTGGTAGGGGGCCTGCGCGTCAATGACCCCGCCGCCGATGCCGCCATCGCTCTGGCCATCGCCGGAGCGCGCATGAAGCGCGGCCTTTCCAGCCGCACGCTGGTGATGGGTGAACTGGGCCTGTTGGGAGAATTTCGGCAAATTGGTGCTCTGGCCCAGCGCATCAGCGAAGCCGCCCGGTTAGGCTACAGCCGCCTGCTGGTCCCCATTCACCGCAGCGAAACGGATAAAGCCGCCGCCGCCGGCGTCGCACAACACATGCAAATCACCACCTGCCGCACCCTCGACGACGCCCTGTCCACCCTGGAATAACCCCCAACACAAAAAAAGGTGTCAGGTACCTTTTTTCAAGGACCAGGTGATTATTTGGCGTAGGATCCATGGGAATGAACCGCGGATAACGCGGATCACGCGGATACAAGAATGGTTGGTTTAGCATTGGCAGCGGAAAAGGTTCCAGGTACCTTTTTTCGAGCACCAGGTGATTATTTGGCGTAGGATCCATGGGAATGAACCGCGGATCACGCGGATCACGCGGATACGAGAATGGTTGGTTTAGCATTGGCAGCGGAAAAGGTTCCAGGTACCTTTTTTCGCGCACCAGAAGATTATTTTGCGTACGATACATGGGTTTGAACCGCGGAAAACGCGGATACGAGAAGGATGGGGTTAGGGCAAAAACGGTGCCAGCAATTTTCACCAGCCTGGACTTGGATGGGAAACTTGCGGCTTACGTGCCGTAGGGGAATACGATGGTTGATGCAGTGCCGCGAACCAACCACCGGGTTGTCACCACGGTGCTCCGTAACGCGCTACTTCCCGGAGCACCGGATGGTAATCCGGTGGTTGATCCGATGCCGCTAACCACCCCTGGGTTTATCACCACGCGGTTCTGACGCGCTATTTCCCCGGAGCACCGGATGATAATCCGGTGGTTGATCCAGTGCCGCAAACCAGTTACCGGCTTATCACCACGGTGCTCTATTGCCCGCGCGGGTTTACGAATACGTTATCGTGGCCTGGTATGATGATGTCGGCCAGTTCGTACACTTCCGCTAAAGATTCTTTGGCCTGTTGAATATCAAAACTTTCCTGGAATACCTGTCCGGCTTCAAAATGCCCTTGAGTCGGGACGGCATCGCCGGTGATCATCACGGTGCGGGCGGGGAACTTCAGCAGGATTCCGGCTTGGCCGGGGGTGTAGCCGGGCAGGGGGAACAAATCTACGCCATCGGCAAGTTGATCGGGGGCGGGCCGAATGGCTGCTAAAGTTTTCCGTTCAGCGGTGAGTTTTTCCTGCCCGTCGGCATGCGCTCCCAAATGTTTGGCCGCCGCGGCCAGGGCTTGCCGGGCGACATCCAACTCAACTTCGCCGGCCCAATGGATCGCCTTGGGGAATAAATCCAGGCCGCGTCGATGAACGGGCTTTAAATTCGTTAAAAATACGTGGGTGATTGCCTCCGGCTTTAATCCTGTACGCTCAAACAACCGTGCTTCCAGGATTTGGGCCGGCAGGGAGGGATCCACCAGAATGACCGCTGCCGCGCTGCGAATCAGTGTGGTGGTGCTGTGGCTGGTGCGTATCGGGGAACGCTCCTGCCACAGGGGATTTTTTGAGAGCGTGCCAATACTGATAACGGTAAATTCCATAGACTCCTCATGGGACGATGACCCGCAGCGGTGCCGCCACCGGGCAAACCCGCACCGGGCGTTAAGGTCCTCCTGAGC
>JAJZGH010000184.1 GCA_021798635.1 Planctomycetota bacterium
GGAGGACGGCCCGCTGCCATGGATCGGTTTACTCCAAGTGTCGGCTAGTGCATTGGCGGCCTGGGCAATAGCGGGAAGGTCTCCAGTCGCTACGGCTGATGGAACATGCCAACGAATATTTCGCAACGCTGCGTTATGCGCGGCGAGATATTTTTGTTTCGCAGCGGCACCCAGAATACTGCTGGTGGATAATATCGGAGAATCGGCATTAGAAGCCGCTTTATCGAGCGTGGCTTGAATGGGAGCCAGTTGTGACAAGGATTTTGACAGCACCACGGCGTACCAGGTGGGCATTTCCTTGACAAGTTTTACGGAGGTCAGGCCGCGGGCCTGCAAATCCAGTAGATTCGGATCAAACCGCAGCCGCAGGGCAAAGGGAATCAGCCCGATCAGAACCGCCAGCCACAGGCCCAGGCCCAGGAAATTTTTCAAACCCGCGCGCGGCGGGGGGCGATTATCCGTGTAGCGTTGGGCGGGTTGCACCTTACCGAGTTTCGGGGGAAATAGCACCAGCAGGGCAGGTAGTACCGTGTAACCGGCCAGCAGGCATAGCAACAATCCGGCACCCGCGATTAATCCCAATTCCGCATCGCCTCTAAAATGGGTGGTCAACGCCACGAGAAATGCGCCAGCCGCGCCGGCGCAGGATGTGGCTATCGGCGGCCCGGCGTATCGGAACACGCGTGCCCAGATCGCCTGTTGCCTTTCATAACGCCGGGCTTCGCGGCGATAACGCATCATGATCTGAATCAGATAATCCATGCCGATGCCGATCAGGGCAATGACAAACACGGTAGAAAGCAGATTCAATTCGCCGACGAAAATCGTGGCGAATCCAAACGTCCAAGCTATGGCGATGGCCAAGGTGATTCCCGCGGCAACCCCCATCCAGATGGAGCGCAGCATCAGAATCAGGCCGATCAGCACGACGATCATTGCCAGTGTCTCGGCTTTGTCGCTGTCTGACGTGGTAATCCGCATTTCGTCCGCGGCCAGCACGGGACGACCGGTCATTCCAAACGTAAATTGTGAATGAAAAGCCTTGGTGGACAGGACCATGGCCGCATGGATTTTCTCCAGCGGCAGAGATACCGCAGCCAGAGAATCAAAGGTAAATCTGGGGTAGACTTTGATCAGCAGTAAATGTTCCGAGCCGTTGCCTGCCTGAATGTAGTAATATCCCGCGGTAGCCGGAGTTGCGGGGCGTTGGGATGAAAGTGATGGCAAATCCGGAGCAACGGCGACTTTATCGCCATGCTGATTTAGGGCCTGAAGCCAGGATTCGCCAAGCGTTCGAACAAAGGCAGTCGTTTGCGCGCTGGGTGCCTGTGTGGTCAGGAGCCGCAAAAATCGCTGAATTCGCGTATGGCCAAAGAACGACATCGGTAGATCGGGCTTTTCTCCCCAGACGGATGCTAATTGCGCCAGGGATTGCGCACCCTTGGCTGCCACCCGCACGTCAGGCCAAGCGGCAAATAACAGAGCCTGATTACCAAGCTGTTTTAACGGCACGTGGCTGTCCACGGATATAACATACTTGGGTAATTTTCGCAGTGATGCGGTGACCGCATCTGCCGCGGCAATCCATTGGCTAGCCGCCGGTGCATGGGCCGGATTACGCGCTTTGATGACGATATATGCGGCCTCATTTTCCGGAAACTTCTTAATAAATTGAAGATATTGGTGGAAAAATGCGACATGTGAGGAAAAAAGCTTGTTTTGATCCGTGGAAATTCGCAGGCGGGTGCCGGCGAGAAAAGTGCTGATCGCCGCGAGCACCAGCGCTATGCCCAGCACCGTGCGCGGGTACCGTGTCAGCCGCAACGTGTCCTTCAAAACTCTTCGATGAATTGGACCCATAAATAATACGCAACGCGGCCCACTAACCGCCAGCCGTTACAGCAACAACCGCGGGAGTAACGTCGGCTAAGCCTTCACAACATTTTTTGCCAATCCCAATACGGTATCCCACGCGGTTCCAGGAAATTTCTGTGTATCGGCAAGAACTTCCTGCATGGCTTGCAGGAACCAGTCCATATCCTGTTTTGTGGCCACCAGCGGCGGAAGAAATTTGATCACCTCGGTGTGGTAACCCGCCACCTGCGTGAGAATATGGTGCTTTTTCAGCAATGGAATAATGATCATCTGTCCGAACACGCCGAAGTTGAGTTTATGAAGCATGTCCCAAGCGAGACGCAGTTTCAAGGAATTTTCCGGACGCGCGAAATCAATACCGAACATCAGCCCCTTGCCGCGGACTTCCGTCACAAAGGGGCAGGTTTTGCCGATTTCCGCCAGGCGCGCCATGGTGTAGCGCCCCAGCTCATCAGCATTTTCCACCAGCTTGTCTTCTTCAATAACCTGTATGCTCGCCAGTGCCGCCGCCATCGCCAGATCATTTTGGCCAAAGGTATTGGAATGTACCACGCAGCGTTCCATGGAATTAAATACCGCATCCATAATGCGGGGCCGCGTTATCACCGCACCTACGGGGACAAAGCCGCCGGAAAGCCCTTTGGCCACGCAGATAATGTCCGGCTCTACCTCGGGCCAATGCTGAAAGCAAAACCATTTTCCCGTGCGGCCCATACCGGATTGCACTTCATCCACTACCAATAAAGTGCCGGCCTTGCGGCACAGGCGTTGCGCTTCAGCCAAATAGCCATCTGCGACAAGCTCGCAGCTTTTTCCCTGAATAGGCTCAAGAATAAAGGCCGCAGCATCTTGCTTGGCCAAGGCCTTTTCCAGTGAAACCAGATCGTTAAATGGAACCGCCTCCGTATGCGGCAGCAAATCGCCGAACCGCTCTCGGAAGAAGTCGGCCCCGTTAATGGCCAGTGATCCGGTGGTCAGCCCGTGAAAAGCATGTTCGCAGTAGATGATTTTTTGCCGGCCCGTGGCGCAGCGCGAAAATTTTATCGCTGTCTCCACGGTCTCCGTGCCGCTGTTACAGAAAAATACGCGGTCCAATCCGTCCGGCGTATGCCGCACCAGCGCCTCCGCGGCTAAACCGCTTAAAATACTGCAATCCATGCGCACCAGGTTAGGGCTTTGAGCATCAAGCACTTGCCGCAGCACCTGCCGCACTTTGGGATGATTCCGCCCGAGCATAAATACGCCCCACCCCGTCAGCAGATCCAGATATTTTGTGCCTGCGCCATCCCAGAGATAACATCCCTCCCCGCGCGTGTAGTTGCGGTCAAAGCCAATAGTCTTGAGCATTTTTACAAAAGTCGGGTTGATATGATCGGTGTGCAAGTCATATTGTGTTCCACGATGTTGTTCCACCCAAGCGATAAAATCTTCATGCATTATCAATATCCTTCATGCCGACACCAGTCGCATCCGGGAGCCTATCCCGGCCATTACCCGGACAAACTCCAAGCAGGGAATTATACGCCCCGCAGTGGAAAAATGAAAAAATGCGTTCAGCGAGGGGGTCAGTTTTCTCCTGTGCGGGTGAGGCTCCGGCCGATGGGAAACTAACCCCGAACTCCGGCGGCCCATAGGGTCAGCGCGGCTCCGGTTGCGGCGGCGATCAAAATGGCGGTGCGCATCAGCCAGATGCGGCGGGCGAATTGCTTTTGCTTGTGCGGTGATTCCGCCAGTGCGGCCAGCAGGTTTACCCGATTTTGCATGCTCGGATGCATCCATCCCGCACGATCACGTGGCCGATTGGCGATGCCCACCAACATGGTCAGGCTTTCAGAAAAAATTCTGGCTCCGGCCTGGGCCGGCGTCTCCTGAGTGATCATGGTAACTTCATCCGCGTGCGGCGTAGAGCTGACGGTGTCGGCGGGTTGTAAGTATTCCGCTGC
Organism: Planctomycetota bacterium; assembly: GCA_021798635.1. Next base: position 3,819 of record JAJZGH010000184.1, read on the forward strand.
ACAAGCTACCGGCACCTGCACGGTGGCACCCACGCGGTCGGCAATATGCCGGGCGGCAAACCAATCGGCCTGGTGTTCGCATAATCGGCTCACCTGAGAAAAGCCGAAGACCAGCAGCAGGCCCACAATTGAAAAATTCAGCAGCATGGCCGTGTTATCGCTTAATGACCAATAATTTCCGGCCCCCAGAGATATTCCTGTTCCCAATAGATCGGCGGCGGTAAAGGTCAGCAGGTACCACCAGATATGCCGATGGTATCCATGTCCAACTTCATGCGCAAAGACCGCCTCCACCTGTTGGGGCTCCAGGCGTTCCAGAAGCAGGTCTGTAAGCAGAAAATATCGGCACCAGGGCAGCAATCCCAGGATCGCCGCATTGGGAATCCGGTAATAGGTGTTCCATATTCGTATATCCATGAAGCCAACTTTTTTGCGGCGGGATAAATCCTCCAGCCGCGTGCGCAGCGGCCCGGACGGAAGCCGGGTTGTCCGCCAATAACGCACGATGATCGCCGGCAAAACCAGAAAGAGAACCATCGCCGGCAGCAGCGATGCGATGGCCGACCAATTCCCCAGATTCAGACGCTGCAACATCGCGGTAAAGGGAATAGTCAGCAGATCAAACCCCAGCAGCACCACCAGCAATGACATGCCATGACGAAATTGCATATCCACGTATTGCATGCGGGAAGGCAGGGCATGCGTTGGTAAATCCTCATCCGGCTGGGAAAGTTCAGCGAGGTTGTGCATCCGCACTTCCAGCGGATATTCCAGGTACCATATCGCCAGCCATGTCGCCACCGGAGCGATCAGCCAGATTACCGATGACAGCATCGGAATATGGTGTGTATTCCAGTGGTATTTAACCAGGTAGCCGAACCCGAATAACCACAAATCAGCGGCCAGCAGCATGATGTTGAACGCAGTCAGCCGGCGGAGAGCGTTTTGAATGGCACCGGCGGCTTCAAAAGTTGAGATTCGGCCGGTACGGAGATGTTGATCCAGGCGTGCAAAGCGACGTTGGCCCCGAATCAGCAATGCGCCATGGGCCAGGATGACCAGCAGAACAACCATGAACGGGGAAAGGTGAAGTGGCGGGCGCTGGGGGGCACTGTCATATGCGGCGACCATCAAGAGAAGAATAATAACCTGCAACGGAGCAATCATTATTCCATACTACCCGAATTACACTGCCGACGTAAAAGCGGTTTAATAACTCATGCGGATGAACAATCCCAGAATTGTCGCGTCACTGTGGGTCCCGGCCGGCTGAGCATACCGAGTTCCCGCAAAAATGCTGTTGATCACAGCTCCAACTTCATAATGGCCCCGGTCCGCGGGAATATGAAATATTCCGTTTAACGGATAGGTCAGGATCGTGCCGACAAACGTGCCCAGATAGCCGTCCCGATAGCTTCGCTGGTTGACATCCAGTCGCTTTTCATCATGAATAAATGAAACGCTCAACGGCGAATAAATTGTCAGGCCGCCGGTGTTCGGAACCACAAAAATCGGATTCATTCCCACTTCAAAGTATTGCCCCGCTCCGCTGGTGTAGTAGGCACCGTCATAATCAAAGCCGACAAGCACAAAGGGGTGAAACGCGAATTGACCAAAATAGCGATCGTCATTGATACTCAGGCGAATGTACGCCTCCTGGCTGTCAGCCTGCCCGTGGCTAATGATCGTGTTAGCCAGAGGTTCGCCATGCGGCACAAAATATTGGCTCACGGGGGTTATATAATTCGTATAGCCGGTATCAAAGCGGAAAATGTCCATGATGTCATATTGATACCCGATGGTAACATCGGCTTCAGTAAAACTGCTGGAGGGAACATATCCGACATTGCCGCCGGCAACCGGTCTGCCTGCGATTCCCCGCGATAATGCATTGATGTAGGGATTGCGAATATCGTAAGAATAATCTTCAAATGTCCGAAGGTAGACCGATCCCCATTTTTTTAAGCTTAAACTGATGCGCGTCATATTTTGCAAATTGGGGCGGTTAGGCGATACATCATGATAGCGAAACCAGTAGTCATTGAAGTACCCGAAGAGTGTAGTAATGTGCCACGCCTGCTTGTGTACGTGATAGGCGGCCAGCGAGGGGATCATTCTGTTCGTTTCTTCCACGTTGGCCGGATTGTCCGCACCGAAGCTGGGCGTCGGCAAGGGCATCATGCCATTATCAACCCCTGCGGCCATAACGGGCCCGGAGGCCAAGCCGGCCGCAAGAAATAACCCCAAGATCGCATTCTTGTCAGTCATAAACTATTACCCCACACGATTTCCCACGCGCCTTACGGCGCGACAGCCTGCAACGCCCGCTGATTGGTAATGCCCGCTTGCGGGAAGCCCGCCGGCCAAAGGCTTACCATGGCAGCGGTGGTAGCAGTATCAGCATTATAGGCCACTGTTATGCCGACATAAAACCGTGGAATTTCACGTACCACCGTAAAATCCGTGGTGACATTATGGCTTAGGGCAAAATCATAACTTTCCGAAGCGGCAATGGTGTATTTGCGTGTGAGCTTATAGGAAATCGCCGCCGTCCACTGATCAGAATCGACTGCCCGGATATACCGATTTCCCAAGAAGTAACTTAAATTCGGTGATTGGTTAACTTCTACGCCCGAGTCGAGTTGCTCAAGCTGTTGCAAATCAATATTCCAGCTTTCATCCGCCAGGAATTCGACATTGGCACCAATTCGCCAGGAAAAATTGGCATCAATGCTGTCGGCAATCTGGCTTAATTCCGGGCGGCTCCAGTCATAGTAGCCGATCAGCGGATTGCCAAAATCACTGGTGGAAAATGGTGCGCCTGCATATTGCGGGTTATTGGGATCAAATGGCCCGGATAAATTATGATTCCAAAAAACGTCCGCCGCCACATTAAATGTGATCCAGTCCACAATCTGACGGTGACCTTTGCGTCCACGCTTGGTTTGCAGGGTTTGCCGCAAAGCAAATTCCGCTCCGCTGGCATCGGTAATGCCTTCCACATTGCGGTCAAAGGGTTGCAGATACCCTTGCTGCACATTGGCACCGGTGGCAAACATGCTGACCTCTGGCTCAATAATATGCCGCAACTGATCAACATCCAGTAGATCTGACTTCACATTCGGATACACCTTCCATAACGTAGTGGAACTGCGAAACCCGACGGTTCCCCAAGCCCGCGTTGTGCCGCCGCCTAACTGATTGTCAACCACCGGGAAACTCGTGTCCCAATACGTCAAGCGTCCGCTGACAAACGGGTCAAATTGCACCGGTCCCACGGCCATGGGAAAATCGATTTCCTGCCGTGAGTCCAATCGTGCGACAGGTTGATCGGTCCAGCCGTTGCTCAAGTAATATTGCGAGAATGTTTCATTGGGATTTAAACCCGGAAAATTCAATTCCAACGCCCGCACGCCCGAAGTCGTGTTGCTGAATTGATCGTTGATGATTCCGCCGCTGCTGTCACTGAAATACGTGAACAGGCCCAGGATTTTATCGCCCTCGCGGTAATAATGCACTTCAGGATAGCGCTGCACGGAATATTCATTATTTTCCAAATCCGCATTGGTTATAAAGCCGGTCAGATTCCATTTCCCCAGTGCGGTAAATGCCTCCGTATCATGCTGCTGTTTGACATAAATGGAGGTTTGTTGCTCCGGAGCCGAGGAATAGATGTTTTGAAAATACTGCTCAAGATAATTCGGATCGGAAACGTAACTTCCTTCCACCGCCACGGTCCACTGGTTCGAAAGCTGCTGCATGTGCCGGAAGGAAATATAGCCGCGGGTGTGCTGACTGACCGGTAAATTATCTCGATTGGCTCCAAGTTGATCTGTGCCCGTGTCATATATTAACGCGCTATTCACCACGCCGTGGATTCCGTCAATATTGTATCGCGCGTTGACCCCTGTGGACGGTCCGCGGCTGGAGTACTCATTAAAGTTAACATCCGCTTCTACGCCGCCCGGCGGTGTGATTCCCATTAATGCCAGCAGATTCCAATCGGTTTGCACCGTGGTGCCGAAAATGCTGGAGTTGCCGACGCTGATTGATTTTAACGGCGACGGATTCTGCTGTGTGGTGCCTGTAACATACGGCCAATAGAAAAACGGTACCCCCAGAAAACTGGCCGTGGTATTGGTGGCGGAAAAGGCATAATACGCGGTTTTAGGTTTGGTGCCCGGCGGAGCTGGCGCTGCGACACTGCGCACTGTCATAGCACCGGCGCCGATATAATAGTGCGGCTGATAAAATTCATCCGTCGACAATTTCACCGATTTGGCTTCAAATTGCCCCTGCGCCAGTTGAATGATTTCCTTAGCCCGCATGTACAAAGGCGAATTGGCCTGAACATCTTCCGAACTTAACACCGCATGAAGCAGGATCGCGCGATTCGTCGTGAAATCAAAATATACTTCATTTGCATGCAGCGTCTGCTGCCCGTATGTGACCGTTACATCGCCCTCAAGGTAGACGCCCTGTACTTTGCGCGCAAAGGGGGCCGATTGTGGATTTGCGGTTTTTTTACCGCTTGCGCCCTGATGCCCCGCCGCACTGAACATAACCGCATTGTTGGCGCGCAACTCAAGAGCGTTATGGCCGGGCACTTGTCTGAACAGATAGAATTCACCCTTGGCCACCGTCAGGCGTTGATCTCCAATAACTTCCTCTTTGATGATGTTGCCCGTGGCCATAACAGTGGGCGTCGGCGACGGGGTAACGGCAGGTTTTGGCGGCACGACTTTAGATGCCGATGTCGCTTTTACCGGTGCCACGGGAATCGGTGCCACCGGCACACGCGAGCCGCCCGCAAACCAGCCGTTGCGCAAGGCCAGTTCGGTCGGCGATATTTCAATGTTTGGAATCGCCATCTGTCCCTGCGGTGCCGCGGCCAATTTGTCAATAAGTTTTCGTCCGCGAATCACCAGAGCATTTTTTGATTCGTCGCGGGCAAGCGGCGGCGGCCCGGATAATCGCACGCGTGAGGTAATGCGAGTGGTTACCAGCATTTCATTGGCGGTGCTCACCGCCGCATTCATAGCACCTTCACGGATTACCACATGCCCCGCCAGAAATATCCGCACCTTAAAAAATCCGGACTGCTGCTGCCCCTGCCGATACAACCAGATGACCGCATGATCCGCCGAGAGCCGGCGATACCCGACATGCACCCGCACGTGCCCCGCAGCCAAAAGATGTAGAGTTCCCGCATTATTTTGCCACGTGGTGGTATGCTCCGCCGCCACCACCAGCGGCACGCCAATGGTGCCCGTGGGTTTAAGAATCGGGTAAATGGTCGGACTGATCGGCTGTTCCAATGTTTGCGCCCGGACCATACAAAGGCCCGTTCCCGTCGCACACAAGACCGCCGCCATAACCGCGGCGCGGAACTTTCCACGCAACGCCAATGTGTGCATCAAGGAGTTTTGTCTGCTGTCTTTTATGTTCGTCACAGTCCCGCTCAAAATACCCCGGCAAAGATCACCAGCCAAAATCGCCATGACCCCCTTCAGGGCGTACCAAAACAACCGGGGCGAATCATAGAGCGCCGGGGGGATACTGGGAAGTCAAGATAAGAAAAAACTCCGCGGGTAGGATTCGAACCTACAACCGATCGGTTAACAGCCGATTGCTCTACCATTGAGCTACCGCGGAAAATGGCTTCCGCCAGATTGTATGGGCAGAGCCGGAATCGAACCGGCGACACAAGGATTTTCAGTCCTTTGCTCTACCAGCTGAGCTATCTGCCCGCCGAGCCAAGCAATTTACGATACCATGCCCGAAACTGCAAGTCTATATGACATTTTTGCCACCCGCCAGTTGTCGCCTTTGTCTACTTATCCTATTATTACTATTCCACTGTCCGGCCGGATGCCCGAGTGGACTAAGGGAGCGGATTGCAAATCCGCGATTCGTGGGTTCGAATCCCACTCCGGCCTTTGTCCGAATTGCTTTGACCTTTGCATTTATTCCCACTGGGAACCTGCCCGAGTGGTGGCCGTCGCAACCCGGCGATTACTTGAACAGGCTCTCAATCGCGACTTGGGCTAAAATAGATGTATGACGACCGCGCAGACACTTTACGTTATTGACGGCCACGCGCAAATTTATCGCGCGTATTATGCCCTGCCCCCGCTCAATGCGCCCTCCGGCGAACCTACCAATGCGACGTTTGGTTTTGTTTCCGCACTATTGAAATTGCTGCAGGCAAAAAGGCCATCGCGGCTGGTTCTGGCCATGGATGCCGGTTCCAGCGGTCGCGAACTTCTGGACAGTCAATACAAAGCTCATCGCAAACCTATGCCCGATGATATGCGCCCGCAGATTCAACGGATTATGGCTATCGCGCAAATTATGGCGCTGCCAACTTTGCGCATTGCCGGGTTTGAAGCGGATGATGTGATCGCCACGTTGGTGCATCGTATCAGCGCACAAGTTGATCCACCGGATATTTTCATCTGTTCGCGGGATAAAGATCTTGACCAATTGGTGGGAGATAAGGTTCGGCTTTATGACATTCAAACCGGTGAAACGATTGATGCCGCCGCGCTGATAAAAAGC
>JAJZGH010000185.1 GCA_021798635.1 Planctomycetota bacterium
GGTATACTTATATCCGAAAGTTCGTTTTAGTAACGGTTACGAAATTCAGCAAGGCTGAAAGCCTGGATCGTCTATTTCTCGCCTCCTGACAAAAGGATGGGTTCGACGAGACTGACGATTCGGGGCGGCGTTTCAGTTCCCCCTAATCGACGAATCAGCCATTCCGCGGCGAGTTGGCCGATGGCTTCATAACGGACATCCACGGTCGCAATACGCGGAGTCATGAACTCCAGATAGTGCGAATCATTATTCGCTGACACCAAAGTTACGTCCCGCGTGGGAACAACCTCCCGGCGTATCAACTCTTGGTAAAGCATCATGGCGTGATAGTCATTGGGCACAAACAATGCTGTTGGCCTTGGGGACATCGTTAAAAAACGGTCGACAATCGTCCGCCACGCCTCCCTGTAGAATGGTTGTGGCAACAAGCCACCATCCGGCCCCTCAATAATTTTGGAGATTCTTCCGCCTGCGGAAGCGATGGTGCGGGCAAATCCCGCAGCCCGGTCCTTATATTCAAGATGTTTCGTCTCACAGTTCACATAACCTACATGGTTGTGCCCTTGTCGCAGTAGGTAATCGGCCGCCAGTACACCCACTCGGTCGTCATCCGGGAGGACCTGGTCCCACGGCAGCTCCGCCGCGTCCAACCGTGTAAGCAGCCACACGGCGGGGAATTCAGCGAGTTCCGTCGCCAATTTTTTCGTCCACGCTGCCCCCAATGGCGTGGCATTCCAGAATAATGCGCCTTGAATGCCTCTCTTCCGATAGTTAGTTATAACTTCCTGCCAATCTTTCGCGGGCCATACCACCGCCTGAGAGTCCGCCGCGCTCGCTGCTTGGGCAATTACTGCCCCGGATCGCGACGAATGGAATATAATCCCGGTTGGCGTTGTTGCGTAATCGAAAGGAATTGGTAATGAGTAATGGCCTTTTCTCCCCGCGTGCCCGGGGCGTTTTAATTGGCGTATGTGTTTTCGTAGGCGCGGCACACTACGCCCGTGCCGCGCCATCGGTACAGTCCCTTACGCGCAATATCGCCGCCCGGATTCCGCTACCGGATCAGGTTCAGCCGGTGGTTCCCAATCGCTTGGCCCATGCCTCCAAAAAAGCTCCATTCAGGCTGCGCTGCGACTGGACCCGCAATCCGCTGGGCCTTCAGCAACGTCATCCGCGTCTGACTTGGATGCCACCGCAGCGGGATACGTTGCTTGATCAATCCCAATATCAGATACAGGTTGCCGCGTCGCGATCGGCTATTGGCCGTGGCGGGGCGCTAATCTGGAATTCCGGAAAAACTGTGAAAAATCCGGTTTTTCTTCCGGAATATGAAGGTCCCGCCCTCCAGCCATTCACGCGCTATTACTGGCGCGTGCGGATTTGGAGCCATTCGGGCCGGCAATCCCAGTGGAGTGCCATCGCCAGTTGGATGACTGGCCCTTTGACAGCCGGCAATTGGCGCGGTCAGTGGATCAGCTACCGCCCCAATATAAGCAATCCATTTTATAAAATGCCGCACAACGCTTATTACGGGCTGCCGCTGCCGCGGAAAATTTTCCATAAAAGTTGGGCGCAAAAGCAACCTTGTCCGATTCTTCGTAAAGTATTTCAGGCTCCGGAGAATCTGCGCCATGCCTATATGTATATGGCCGGATTAGGTTATTGGAAGGTGCTGGTCAATGGTCATAAGGTCGGTCCCGGCGTCCTGTATTCCACCTTGTATGACTATTCCAAGACCGTGCCTTTTCAAACCTTTGACATCACCCATCTACTGCACAAAGGCCGCCGAAATGTCGTTACCATTGCCTTGGGTAACGGCTGGTACAACATCATGGAACGGGATGTATGGAACTGGCAGAACGCCGCATGGAAGGCATGGCCGCGAACCCGGATGAATGTGTTAATGCGGACCACGACCGGAAAAACCGCTTGGGTCGTCACCAATTCCACCTGGCAGGCGGCACCCGGTCCGCGCTTGGCCGATGGACTGTATAATGGCGAAGTTTATGATGCCTCGCTTAAAATTCATGGATGGAATAATCCAAGGCGAGCGCTGGCCCATGCGGCACACGTGCATAGTGTAAAAGCTCCGACTGGCCGACTCACATCGCAATTCATGCCGCCCTGCGAAGTGGTGCAGCGTCTTGCCCCCATGTCCATCACGAAAGTGCAACCGCATGTATTTGTGGTCAAGTTTCCGCAGAATATGTCGGGGTGGGTGACGCTTACCGCCAAGGGCAAGGCCGGCGTGCCGGTGGTGCTGCGCTACGGCGAACGGTTGTTTGCCAATGGCTTGGTAAACCGTAAACCGATTTCCGTTTTTGCCTATACCGGCACATTTCAGACGGATACCATTATTCCCGCCAGTAGCCAGCCCTTCACGTATCACCCCAATTTTGCCTACAACGGTTTTCAGTATGTGCAAATTAACGGACTTTCCTCCCGGAAAGACATTCTGAAAATTCAGGCGGACTTTATTCACACCGCATTTCATCGGTCGGGCGCGTTTTGGTGTGCCAACCCGCTGATGAATGCGATTGTTAATGCCACCAGCCGCGCTTACTGCTCCAACTTCATGGGATACCCTACCGATTGTCCCACCCGGGAGAAAAACGGCTGGACCGGCGATGCGTGGCTGGCATCGATTCAGGGCATGATGACGTATAATAATCAGTTGGGTTATGCCAAATGGCTCAACGATATTCATGACACTCAGTATGCCAATGGTGCCCTGCGGGTGGTGATGCCCGATCCGTCGGGTTGGGACTGGGATGGCGGAAAATACCCCGACCCTGATTGGGAAAGCGCTTATGAATTCATCTGCTGGAATCAATATCTTTATTATGGTGATGGGCGGGTACTGCGCGAGCATTACCACGGCCTGAAGCGTTACTTTAAATTTGTGATGACTTATACATCACATGACATTTTGCCTGATCATGCCGGTATTGGTGATTGGGTCACCGCGGCTAAACACATGCCCCCGGTTTCTTTTACCTCAACGTGCATTCTTTATCATGATGCGATACTGCTTTCACACATTGCCACCATCCTGCAAAAGCCCAAGGATGCCGCAACATTTCTCATGGATGCCGCGGTCATCCGCAAGGCTTTTAACAAACGGTTTTATAAAGGGCAGGGTGTGTACAACAACGGCGGTCAAACGGCAGAGGCCATGCCGCTGTATTATGGAATTGCGACCGCCCCAATGCGCCCGCTGGTTCTTCAACGCCTGGTGCGGGATGTCCATGCGCATCAGGATCATCTGGATGTTGGGATATTGGGTGATAAGTGCTTATTTCGCGTTTTAAGCAGCTACGGGCATACCGCTCTGGCCTACCGCATCGCCACCCAGACGACCTATCCGAGTTACGGCCAATGGATACTCCGTGGTGCCACGACTTTGTGGGAAGGCTGGGGCTGGAAACCGGCCGACGCTGCTTCGCTAAATCACATCATGTTTGGTGACATTCTGGGTTGGATGTACAACGACCTGGCGGGGATTCGGCCTGATTGGCAGTTACCGGGTTTCCGCACCATTCTCATTAAGCCGCATCCCGTCAAGGCGTTGCCCTGGGTACGCTGTGAGCATGAGAGTCAATTTGGGCTTATTAAAAGTGCTTGGCGCTGGCATGGCAAAAAACTGGCTTTGAAAATTACCATTCCGCCCGCAAGTTCGGCCCTAATCACGCTGCCCGGAGTGGGGACTCAAGCAGTGCAATGCAATGGTAAGCCTGTGACCTCCGGAACCGCTGGCGTACTGGCCATGACGCGCGCATCGGGGGACCTGATTATTCATGTTCGCCCCGGGCACTACCGGCTGCTCTACACGCCACGTGGCCTGCGCTGATGGTTTAATTGTGGCTGATTCAGAAGTATAAAAAGGGGATTTTAAGGTTTCATTCCCAGATAGATTCCAGCATGATTCAACAAGCTGCGCAGCGGCGGCGGGAGATACAGCCCCAGTAACAAAACTAAAACCAGCGATACCAGAACCGGCGCGCCGCGTAAGAAGCCTTCACGGTATCCGTGTTTTACCCCCGGTGACTTGGGGCGCCCCAATACTGCAGAGAGCACAATGCGGCCCATACCCAGAAAAATAATCAATAACAGCAGGACAACCGCGGCTCCGATAATGTAATGGCCTGCCGCAAACCCTCCGTTAAGAATCATAAACTCACTGACAAACGGGCCAAAGGGGGGTGAACCGGTGATGGCCAGAAAACCCAGCAGGAAAACCGTACCGGACAGGGGCAAGCGGCGCATCGCTCCCTGCACATCCTTGGTGGTTTTTCCGCCGTAAGCCAAGTCGATATTGCCCACGGATAAAAATAGCGCTCCTTTGCTTAAGCCGTTGTTAATCACATGCAGCATGGCCCCGACCAGGGCAATGCCGCCAAACCCCAGTCCCAAGGCCAGAATGCCCATGTGTTCCACACTGGAATAGGCCAACATGCGTTTGAGATCTTTTTGACCGACAATAAAAATCGCCGCAACCAACATGGACAAAAGCCCCAGCATGATCAGCAGCGTGGAGGCAAAAGCCCCATCCCCGGCGGCGCGCAATATATTTTCCGAGCGTACCACCATCAGAAAAGCGCTGCTGATCAGCGCTCCGGAAAACATGGCGGAAACCGGAGCAGGGCTTTCACCGTGCGCATCGGGCAGCCAGGAATGCATGGGGGCCAGCCCCATTTTTGTGCCGTAGCCAACCAGCAAAAAAACAAATCCCACCTTCAGCCAGATCGGATTGAGATGGGGTGCCTGTTGGAGCAGATCAGGAATGCTCAGGGAGGGGGCCATTCCCTTGAGAAGGGCGGCGTAGGCCATAAAAAAGGATCCCAGCAGGGCCAAAGCAATACCCACCGAACAGATCACCAGGTATTTCCATGTCGCCTCAAGGGATTGCGGCGTATGGTTAAAATAAATGAGCGGAGCCGTGGCCAACGTGGTGGCTTCCATTGCCACCCACATGAGTCCGAGGTTATCGGTGCAGATAACCGTGCTTATGGACCCCAGAAAGGCCAGCAGGCAGGCACAAAAGATGCGATTGTCGTGATCCGCGCGATAGCGTAAATAGCCCGCCGTATAAAATGAACAGATAAGAAATAATACGCTGATCAGCAACAGCACCACGCGCCCGGGCGGATCAATAGCCAGCCAGCCGTTAGCTTCCGGCGTAATATGGTCGCTCAATATGGCCAGAACCAGACATAAGTGGACCGCCGCCGTGCTCGGGACCAGCCAGGGCCTCCAACGATTGGAGGGAATAGTCAATGCCAGAATCGCGGCCAGCGGTCCCAGAATAATCAATGCGATATACATAAATACATAAACCTTTATTCCTTCATGGCTTGGCCATTACATTAAAACAACAGCATCCACAACGCCGCGATCGGCAGGGCAAAAAGCAGAAGTATTAATAGCGCCAGCAACATGAAGAATAGATAGCTTTGAATACTTCCCTGCTGAAAAATCCGCCCCCTGGCCAGCAGGTTCTGCACCCATTGCCACCCCGGATTTAGAACGTCCTGCAGCATCGGGTCATCCACATGGGCGTCTAATTCGCCGGGACCCGCAAAGACCCCGGATATCCGCGGAGTGTGCCGCCGTTGGCGTAACAGGGGCCGTAATATTCCCAGAAGCATTTGCGCCAGCGACGCGGCGGTGTACTGCATGCGGCTCGATGGGCGGGCATAGCCGCAGGCCCATGTCGGTGTCGCCCGCACGGACCGTAGAAATTTCTGGAGCACAAATCCGGTGGCCGCGGCTCCAATAAGAATCACGTTGATTATCGCCAATATCTGCAGCGGTATCAGACTGGCCAACGACGGCAATGGCCGATGAATCCAGTGGTCGATGACACGGTCCAGCACCGGTGCTACAAATTCCGGCCCTATGCCAATGCCGATACATCCGGCCGCCAAAATCAGCATGGGTAGCCACATCGCCGCGCCGGATTCATGCCCATGGTGATCGACGGTGCGAGGGGTTCCAAGAAAGACTGTCCCATAGGCTTTGGTAAAACACGCCGCCGCCAGCGCCCCGACCATCGCCAGTATTGCCGCTACCACCCCCAAAATAGCCAATATGGAAATTGAATGCAGCAATCCCATATAGATGAACCATTCACTGACAAATCCATTCAGCGGCGGCAGGCCGCAGATCGCCACGGCACCCACGAAAAAAAGTCCCGCCGTGACGGGCATGGTTCTGGCTAATCCGCCTAGAGCGTCAATTTCTCTGGTTCGCGCGGAATGAATAACGCTGCCGGCCGACAAAAACAGCAGCGACTTGAACAACGCGTGGTTCCATACATGCAGCAGACTTCCGCCTAATCCCAAAACAATCCACACCGGTTGATGATAGGTCTCCCCGACCAGCGCCAAGCCCAGCCCCAACAGGATAATGCCGATATTTTCAACGCTGTGATAGGCCAGGAGTTTTTTAATGTCGTGCTGCCCGATAGCCCATAACACGCCCAGAAAAGAGCTGGTTGTCCCCAATGCCACTATCAGCAGACCCCATCCTAAGGGGCGTGCGGGAAACAGGGGCAACAAGCGCAGCAGCCCGAAAATTCCCATCTTGATCGCCACCCCGGAAAGTGTGGCGGACACATGGCTGGGGGAGTTGGCATGCGCATCCGGCAGCCAGAAATGCAGCGGCATCATGCCGGCCTTGATACCAAATGCGGTCAGTGCCAGTAAAAACATCGCGGTTTGGACGCCCACATCGGCTTGCCCCGGCTCCAGCGGGCGCAGAAGAAAACTGCCTGAAAATATCCGCAGTAGAATAAACAGTACCACCAGCAGCAAGGTGCTCACATGCGTGGCCACCAGATATATCCATGCCGCTTGCCGGGATGCCGGCTTCTGATCTTCTGTGGCTATTAGAAAAAAGGAACCTAACGCCACGAGTTCCCACGCAATAAGAAAGCAGATGCTGTTGCCACTCAACACCAACAGTGCCATGCCGACGATAAGTATGGCATACCAGAATCGCAGTTTTCGTGCGGTCCGTGGGTGTCGGCTTTGTCGCCAATATTCCAGGCCGTAAATGGAGCTTAAGCCGCCGATGAGAAAAATAGGAACGAGAAAAAATGCCCCCAGGGGACCCATCGTCAAGTTTATGGCCATCGCCGGTGCTGGCCCCGGACTTGCGAATGCTTCCACCGGCGCGCCCAGCAACATGCCAAAAGCGCCCCATAGGCCGCATAAGCAGGAAATGACCGCTATGAGCGCGGAGAGCCGTTGACCCCAGTCCTGGCGGCGATTGCCCGCCATTCCTACCAAGCCGCTGGCAAAAAAACCAGCAATCCCCATTAATGTGATCGTCAGCAGCATGGGTGGCCTTGTCCGGGGGCATCAAGCCCCTGGTATGTGGCCCCCGCATTGTTCGATATATCTCGGGCGAAAAATACCACAATAAGAGTCGGCTCAGGCGGTTTGCCCACAGTCGAACATTGCGGCAACTGATTAATCCTGACGTTAGCGGCGTGGGCGGGACTTTTCATCGAAAAATTCCCTTTCATTTTCTTTAAGCGAAAATCAGTATCCGGCTAATACATGGTGAAGTCAAATGATGTGCGTACTGTGTTACTCAGCGATTGTGCACGCGGCGTAACGGCCCGCGCCAGCGCGTTTTCACAGCGCTGGCATATTGCCAAGATGTTTTTGAACAGGCTTTTGAATGGGACGTGAGCGGCAACAATGGCCTGTATAAATTTCGACTCTTGATTGACTCCTGGGGTATTCCCACCGGGCTTTCACCGGCGGATTCACGGGAGGCGGTTCATGTTGGTAACAGGCTAGTCAGTCCGGTTCGGTGGGCGATTTCAATAGCGAGTTTTTTGAAATCTTCCCGCACACTGCCGACGGCTTGTAAATGCGCGCCCAACGCTCCATCTGCGGGCGTGAGATGAAACATGGGTTTCCGCGCCTCCTGTGCCAGCGGCATAAGGCTGCGGTAATCCTTCAGTTGTGCGATGCAGTTGGGGTCGTTGTCAATGCTGACCGAGGCGGCTTCGGTCTGGCCCAGAACGCTCTTGGAGTATGTGGCGGGAATTTTTGCAATCCAGCGGTCAAAGGCCTTCACTGGCCGATCCAGCCGGATGGCGTGTCGAATGACCATGTATCCGATGGGCTTTATAATTCCCTGCGGCAACGCAAAGGCATCCGGCGGCTTTTTCGCCAGTCGCTCTTTCCAATCCTGCCGCCATTGGTGCAGGGCCGGACCGAGGTTGTCCAAACCCTGAAGAGAAAACAGATCAGGCCCCAGCGGAATGACCACGAAATCAGATCCAATCAATGCGGCACGGTTGATAGCGCCAAGATTGGGTCCGAGGTCCACGATAATGACGTTGGCTCCAAACCGCTGCGAGGCATTCTGTGTGATGCGCCAGAAGGCTGATACCACACGGAACGATCTCTCTCTGCCATCAAGGCATTTGGGCCAATCCTGTGAAAGTTCATCCTCAAAGCTCGATAGCCTCATATCACCCGGTACCAAGGCCAGATTATCGTTGATTATCTTGTAATCTAAGTCGGCGGCATCCCCGGCACCCGTTATCAACGGTGCCAGACGCTGATAAATTGTCCCCCCATGGTTCCCGTCAAAAAACGTGCCAGCCAGTATTTCCTCGTCTATAAATGCCGCCGTTAGATTGCTTTGGGGGTCCAGGTCCGCCGCCAGAACTTTTACGCCCAGGTCAGCGAACATCCAGGACAGATGGTAGACCAATGACGTTTTACCAACGCCGGCCTTGTTGTTAAAAAAGCCGATAACGGGAATGGTCATGGACGCTTCCTCAAAATGGCCCCGACATAAGACTCTTCCACTTGAAATTCCGGCGGAGGATTGCCATTCTTTTCCATTTCCTGCCGGGCCTGTGTGATGCCGAAGCCGAACCGCTGCACATATCCCAGGTATTTCATGGCCTCGGCAAGGTAGCTATTGCGGTAATCATTGGCACCGGGGCTTCCGAAGTTCTCCCGAGTTACGCGGCCAAATGGTCCGCCGGGATTTTGAATTTCCACCCGGTCGAAAAACCATGTAACACGGATCGGGGCGTTGGTTCCCTCGTAACTTCGGTGCATGACTGCGTTTCTCGCGATTTGCTGCAATGCCACGAGGGGGTAATCGGGCCGGCGGATCTCCCGGTCAGCGGAAGTAAAATCCGTCGCAGTCCGAATATTGATTTTCAGAAGATCGTCAAGACTGTTCAACAATGTCGGAAGCGGGCCGCGGATTTCTTTGGAGTCGGAAATTGGATCCCCGATCTGGCCGCCTGCGATTCGGACAAACTGGATGTACGCACTGGGTATATGAGCGGTAGGCTCTTTTCCCAACGCCAAAATTCCACAATTTGTGGGATAAACTGTTTTCCCGGTAATCGCCATCCGCAGTGCTACGAGTTGTTCAGCCAGCGTCCGGTGATTTTCAGATAACGTCTCTGGCGAGACCGCTTGGGGCAAATACACCCTTGTAAATAATTGATTATCCAAATCATCGAGCGTCGCTCTGCTTGCGGGTTGTAAATCGAACGGCATATCCTTGAAGCGACGCTTTTCCGCCAATCGCTGCTCATGCTGTTGCGACGCAGTCGCCAGCCGCGGACCGATGCGAACCCACACCGTGCCGCGATACCGCACCGGCGGCGCTTCAGCCGGTGCTACTATCACTACCACAACATTCCCGCCCTGAAGAAATCTTTTCTGAACGGCTAAATGCGGCAACGGCAGAATATTGCCATCGGTTGCGGTGTCAGAAAGAGTCAGCAGGAGTCTGTCCGTGATTTCTAAAGAGGCGAATTTTCCGTCATCCTCAACGCCAATAAAGATGACGGCAGGCTTCTGGTGGTCGGGCAGATCATTGGCAAACGCGCATATTGTTTTCCGGATATCGTCCATGTTGGAAATGTTCCGCTTACGTTCAACGCGGTCCGACTCTGTTTCAAAAAGCAGATTTTCGAGTTCTACATCGCTTAACATCACAAACGCCTTTGCCTTTGCCTAATCGGGCCATGTTGCTCATGCCGGATTATCCGGACATTCTACAGGATAATGAGATATCAGGCTGCTGGGCGATTGACGAATCTGGTATTTGGCCGCTGGGTCGCGGCATTCTTGTAAACCCCTGGCCGCAGCGGGTGGGGATGATCCCACAGATCCGGATGAGCAGGGTAAGCATTTACCGGTAGCTTTATTTTAGGGCCACTGGACACGTTCACCTGGCTTTTTCGACCGCGGTTTCTATTTTCCCAAGTAAACGCAGCAGGCCGTCGAGAATCGTCATAGGATGCGGCGGGCAGCCCGGGATAAACAGGTCAACCGGCACGATATTTGCCGCGCCGTTGTTGACTTCACGGTGAT
>JAJZGH010000186.1 GCA_021798635.1 Planctomycetota bacterium
GTTCTCCGGTAGTGGGGAGGAATTCAGCACGGTGACCCGGGTATCCCGTGCGGCCAGGGTTTGCACAATCTCGCCGGTGGCATCTGTGGAGTCGTCGTTAAGAATAATTAATTCAAGCGTTACATCTTTATTGGCCAGAACCGATTCCGCCGCCGCCTGAATATGGCTCGCTTCATTTCGCGCGGGAATCAGAACCGATACTTCAGGAGCACTGCGTTGCGACTCAACCGGCTTGGGTGCCTGGAATAAGAAAAAATTGATCGTCAGCAGCACGGCCGGAATACCCGCGAGGATCAATGCCACAATCACCAGTGCCGGCAGCATTACAAACGGTCCTGTTCTGCATGACTTGCGGAACCGGACACCGGCTTTTTTCCGCCCAGGTGCCGGTGTAAGTCATAAATCCCCCCGGTGCCTGACCGGCCTTTTAACAGCATGGTAAAACCTTCTTCTGATCGCAGAACGGCTTTGGCCCGCAACATATTTTGCCGCACTTCCAATTCGGAAGCGAGAAGTTCGGTCCATTGTGCCGCAGTTTTATCCTCATAGGATGCGGGGTTGATCTCAGCGCCGATGGAAAGCAACGCCTCGGGCAGGCGGTCCTGCCAGAAAATATATTCAACCGCCATGGGTACAAAACGAATCGGGCGAATATCTCTGGCCAGATGGCCCAGACCGGGTTTGATCGTAACCGGACGAACCAGAGCATCCACAAAATCCCCCTGCGGCGTTACCCAGAGGATGGCATTATTTTGTTGCAACACATTCCGGCTGGCCTGCAAAAATTCCGCAGCGCCACGGGCTGTGTTTTTATGGACGGGGAAAAAGCCCAGTTTCCGCATGACAGGATATTGCGCAAGGGATTGGGCATCGATAGGACAATAGTGTTTATGGCGCGGATAAAATTGGCACGCTATCACAGCCCCCAGCAACGGGTCCCACCAGGAGGGATGATTCAAATAAATAACCGTGGGGGTAACAGCCTGGGGGATGATGCTTTGGGCATCCAGCCGCACGGCATGAAAGGCCTTGCGCACAAAGCGCGGGATGTACCATCGGGCCATAGCCGCCACGATCGGGCTATAGACCGGAAGCGGTAAATCGTTCATCGGTAACTCCGCCTAGGCAGCCGGTAGCTCACGCTGATCTTCACGCAGGCCCTGATTTCGCCATAAAATTCCTCGCCCTGACACACTTTCAGGTTTGCTGCCACCGAAACATCGCAATTCATGTAAGCCTTCCACGCATTTATTACCGCCGATTAGTTTAGTCGCATTGCCGCAAGATGTCTTGGATGGCGGGCAGCCCCAAGGTGGGACGTTTTGCAAGTGTTCCGCCCGTACGGTGCCGCAACCGCCTGCTTGATGCACGTCGAGAAGGGCGGAACTTTGCTGGTTCACGGATCATAAACGGTGGTGAACCGCGGATTACGCGGATTACGCGGATACCAATCGGGCTGCGGCCCGATTAGAGCAGGTGTGGGTAGAACAGGTGAAAGTAGAGCAAATAAGGATAGAACGTAAGAGCGGCTGCCGCCGAAACGGAAGGCCCGACGTTTATCCGCGTCTTTTTTACAGTCTGTTGTGAATTGCATGCCGACCACCGGGTTATCACCACGGTGCTCCATGACGCGATGCTCACCGAGAGCACCGGATGATAATCCGGTGGTTGATCCAGTGCCGCCAACCAACCACCGGGTTATCACCACGGTGCTCTGTGGCGCTACGCCCGCCGGGCGCCGGATGGCGGAGCCGCTGGAAGGAATGCAACTATAAAAAAAGCGGCCTGGGCCTTTTATTCGGCCCAGGCTGCGGGGTTGTTTGTTAACCGGAATTACGGTGGCTGGTTTTGACGCCTTTCAGGAAATATTTCTGGAAGCTCGTGCAGCTCCGCTTCAGGCGTTCCTGCGTTTTCCGCCCACCAGCAATAGCCCTAACGCACCGGCGCTGAAGACGGCGAGGGTGGCTGGCGCGGGAACGGCTGCCGCACCGCTGATGACCTGTAAGCCGTTGATATCAGCTTCACCATGGCTCGGGCTGCCACCGGTATAGCTTATTGCCAAGTTACCGGTAGTACTCGCAATGGCATTAAAAACCGCGTAGTTGTTATTTTCGGTAAAGCCGAGGTTCCCGTTGGTCGTCACATTGCCTACGGCGGCATTGCTGCCCGCGGCCGGACTACCGGTGCCCGTGGTGATGGCGAAATCGGTTAGCGCATTATTGTAAGCGCCGTCCCCGCAATACAGGTAAAGTTGATAGCTCCCGCTGTCAGCCAAACCACTAAGTGTGACTGTCCCCGTGCCCGGGCCGCTGCCGGTGGGGTCGGATATAAGATAACTCTGGAAGAGAGCGTTGGTATATGAGGAACTGCTGACATAACCGGCGGTCTTGGTGAAGCTGACGCCCTCGGTGGTCGGTGTGCCATCCGAGGCGGTAAGATTGCTTGCTGAGCCAGAGGTGGCGTCACCTGTCGCTTGGATAGCATTCCAAGTCGGAGAGGTCAGGCCATCGCCCGTGTAAGCGCCCTGGCTGCCACTAAATGACGTGGCCGTGGTACCACCAGTCACCAGGAACTGAATGTCAACCACGCCCGCCTGGGCCGTTCCGGCCGCAGCACATCCTGCGGCAACGATTGCCACCATAAGCGTGTTCTTCATAGATTTCATAACGTTACTCCGTAAAACAAATAACTGGCCCCTTTTCCACGCCGGCCGCAATGGCCGACAAAAATGGAACCGAGAACCCACAAAACAACCAGAATGCCCCAACCGAGAGCCTCTCCGCGGGACCCCTTTTTGGGCCTGCCACCCTCCCTTCCAAAAAATGATCCAGCACCATCCTCCCTCCGTGGGGAGTCCTGAGCACGACCCCGAACATTTCTTTAGATTTTAAGAATGCCACCACAGCCATCCAGTAAAATGCAACGGGCCCAAAGTCTAAAAACCTGAAGCCCGTTCACGCTTCTTGCGGTCAACTATTTTTCCCCAACTTGATAATAAGCGTCAAAGCGGGCGAGCCAAGGGGGCAATCAAGGGGATAATCATCCCATAGGGGGTAGCCGGTTAGGCCGCTGTGGATTAGACTTTAGCCATGTTCAGGGGAAGCAGGGCCGAAGGGGTTTCGGAATCTATGCAATCCCCGTGCCGATGGATTCTTGCGGTTGATATACGCGAATACTATTTTGTTGCTGGCGGTCGGCTTTTTGCTGGGTGGCTTTATCGTTATGGCCGGCTTGGCGCGCCGATCGGCCCACACTGCCGCTTATATCAGCATTATTTCATTACTGGCAGCCCTGGCGGCGGGTCTGGCGGCCATTATCCGCCGCCTGGCGCATGCCGGAGTACCGGGGCAATCACAGACGCACAGTCTTTTATTTAACTGGTTACCTCTGCCCGGCGTCGCGGGCACGGGCGGCACACCGATGATTGCGATGGGCATTTCCAGCGGATCGCTGAATCTGGTTTTTTTCATGTTGTTTCTGTTCATTGTGCTGTTAGCCCAACTGCACACGCTGGGAATGCTCAAGTACAAGGCGATTCGTCCGGATTATTTTGCGCTGGGCACTCTGACCGCATTTTTCCTGGCCTTGGCAGCATTATCGATCAATGTGATGCAGATGTATCTGCTGCTGGAACTGGCCATTTATACGGCCTGCAGCATGTTGCAGTGGGCGAATCGGCCGCCCGATCGGCCCATTGCCCGGCGTATTTTGCTGCCGCACGCGATTGCCGATGCTTTATTTCTGATCGGGATTACCATTTTTGCTTTGCATGGAACGCCATTGGACCATCAGATTCTCTTTGGACATGACCCGTCGCGGATGTCTGGAGTTGCCGGGGGAATGCAGCAACCCATTGCCGCACTGAAAGGCTGGTTCCCGGGTTTAACCTGGCGGAGCCTGGGTGGTATGTGCCTGGTGGCTGCGGCTCTGGCGAAATCCGGGCAGTTTCCCCTGCATACCTGGGTGCCGGAAACCATCACCGGCTTATCGGGGGCAAACGCCATGCTCTCTGGAACGCTGATAGCCGGGGGCGGCCTGTTGCTTTTGGCGCATTGCGCGGGGCTGCTGAATCTCAACGCCGCGTTGACTGTAGCGATGATGGGGGCCACAACGCAATTTTGCGGATCATGTATTGCTCTGGTACAGAAAGATATTAAACGCACGGTGGCGTGGCTGTTAATTGCCCAGACGGGGTTGAATTTTGTATTTTTCGGTTCCGGCAACGAAGCGGCAGGGTTGCTGGGTGGGCTGTTGACCGCGCTGATTTATTGCGGACTATTTCTGGCTGCTGGAACGGTTTTACGCGCCAGCGACGGTCAGCGTGATATAACGCAGCTTGGCGGCGTGTGGCGACGCCTGCCCATCACAGCCATTGTCAGTGGCATGCTGGTGCTGGGCGGCGCGGGCGTGGGGTTGTCGGGAATGACGGAAATTATGCGGCAGGGTTTGCTGCATGTTCATGCCTACGGCTGGGGCATTGGTGAATTCGGGAAGTGCTTATATTGGGTGCCGCTGATCATGTGCTATGTGACGGCACTGGCCTTGGCCCGATGGTGGTATCTGATTTTTGCCGGCAAAGCCCGCGGCCAACCGCTGGAAGAGGGTGAACTGGCGGTGCAGACATTTCCCTTGCTGATTCTACTGGTGGGAGTCATTATTGCGGGGCAACCGTTTGCGGATCTAAGCGGTTTATTTGCCCATGTCATTGGGATGCCGGGAGTCCGACATGTGCGGCACATTGCGGCAGGTTTTGACGGGATGTTATTGCGGCCCCTGGAATGGCTGGGGCCTGCGGCGCTGGCGGTGGTGGCATTGGTCTACGCCGGTGGATTGCAAAAGGCCGATACGCTGCGCCGGCGCCCGGGACCGAACCTGGTATATCGGTGGCTGGCGGCCGATATGTATTTTGCGGATCTGTTTTTTGTCCTGTTGGGCTTTCCCGCACAGGTCATTGGAAAGGCGGCGGCGTTCCTGGATCGGTGGGTGGTGGAATGGCTGCTGGTGACGTTGGCCATTGTGATCCGGTTGGCAAGCATTCTTGTAGCCGCTGCGGAAACCGGATTAAATGTTTCCTTCTGGGAACGCCTGGAACGTCCGGCGGGGACGGCCGCAGGACAACTGAGAACATTGAAGCGCAACCGTCCGGTGGTCTACGTCCTGCTGGCCCTGGCCATGGTAAGTGTTATAGCGTTGCTGGCGGCATGGATAGGTGCGTAACCCCGATATCGGCGGATCGCGGACAGGTTAATTTTGCGGCAAGTTTGAAAGGTAGACTTGAAACCATTTTTTTACAGTTCAATTCTGACGTGGCTGATGGTCCTGCCGTTAATCGGTGCATTTGTTCTGGGCATTTTGCCCATCGGACGTCTGCGACTGATTCGCTACAGCGCTGTGGCCGTCAGCGCGGGCAATATGCTGATAGCTCTGGCGGCGGCGCGGCTGTTTAACTGGTCGCCGCAATTCAGCGGCCGGGCGCAGCTGCAGCAAAACGTGATGTGGTTTCGGGATTTGAATGTTCACTACCATGTGGGTGTGGACGGCTTATCCATGGTGACAGTACTGTTGATCTGCGGCATAAGTCTGATCTCTATTCTGGCCAGCTACGGAGTCAATGCCCAGGTGAAGGCTTATTATGTGGTCATGCTGCTGCTGGAAGGATGCGTGGTGGGGGCGGCAGCGAGCATGGATTTGTTCCTGTTTTATCTGCTTACCACACTTTCACTGTTCCCCTGTTTTCTGCTGATCGGTGTATGGGGAGGGGCGCGGCGAAGGCCGGCGGCTCTGAAACTGGCATTGTTCTGGATTACCGGCTCAGCAGCGATGTTGGGCGCGTGTTTGTTAATAGGTCTTTCTACCCGCGGTGTTGGAGGCTTTACCCAGGGCACGCTAAGCTTTGCCCGTATCGCCCAGGATTCGCAATTAAGACTGGCTTTAGGGCCGGCCAATCCGTGGACGACGGCGGCGTTCTGGCTGCTGATGTTGGCGCTGGGAATTCGCCTGGGGACGGCGGGGGTACATTTCTGGTTGCCCGACGCCCTGGCTGAATCCGCAGCTCCGTCGGCGATGATGATTATCTGTTCGCAGTTTCTTCTGTCCGGTTATGCCCTGGATCGGTTTGTGGTGGCATTGTTTCCCATGCAGTTGGCGATCTGGCGCAATACGCTGGCCATTTTGGGCGCTGCCGGCGTGGTCTATGCGGCCCTGTGCGGCCTGGCGCAAAGTGATTTCCGCCGCGTCATTGCTTACTGGCTGATCGGGCAGGGCGGCTTTATTCTTCTGGGGGTTGCTGCGGGAAATATAACGGGCCTTAATGGCGGATTTTTGTTGAGTCTGGGGGCGGCGGTAACGGCCATGGCCATGCTGTGGACCAGTCATATTATTGAAGTGCGGGCCAGCCATCGGGACTTGCCGCGCCTGGGCGGCCTGGCCCAGGTCATACCGGATTTATTTATTTTTTCGATGATTGGTTTTATGTCGGCGCTGGCGTTGCCGGGGTTGGCGGTCTTTGGCGGGGACTTGCTGACCATATTGGGAATGTTCCGTGCGGCATCGGCAAGTGTCACACAGCATGTGCTGATGGGGAATGCCCTGTTACCGGCGGCGTTGACGATGTGTCTGGCCATGGTGCTGATGGCGGCGGTGCTGTTGTGGACCATTGAGCGGCTGTTTTTCGGACCGGGGCGCCCGGAGCATCAGCATTTTCATGCGTTGTCTCTGCGCGAACGACTGGTGTTTCTGCCTTTGATCATCGCCTTACTTGCCGGAGGTATTTTACCGACACTTCTGGTGCTGGATCCTGTTGCGCCGGTGCTCAAGGCTTTGGCGCGTGCGCTTAGCGGCGTGCTGCATTGAGCGGTGAGAGCCGTCGGCAGGCTGCCATTACATAAAACTGGGATTTTAACTATGAACTCAATTGAAACTATCGCACAGGAGAGCCACGCCTGATATACCACGTGCTTGCCATATTGGCCCCGCAGATTGTGCTGCTGGTTACCGTTGGGTTTCTGGCACTTACCTCCCTGATGCGCTCTGGCGCTTCGCGCCCGGGCAGTGTCATCATCTGTTTTACGGGCATGGTGATTGCAAGCTTAATGCAGTTGCGGTTTTATCCCCTGACGTTTGGCACCGCGCAATCGGCCTCTGTACCGCCCTGGCTGGCTGTGGATCCGATGGGGTGGGTTATTACGACCGTCATATTGTTGATCGCGACGGCGGCGGTTATGACCCGGCGCTTGCGAAGTTACAGCGGGCAGGGAGATTTGCGATTCTGCCTGCTGATTACCCTAAGTACAGTGGGCTGGAGCTTAATGCCGGCATTACACAGTTTGCCGGTTATGGCGGGGGGGATGCTGCTGGCTTCGCTTCCTCTGGCCATGCCATCTACCTTTAGAGCAGGCGATCACCTGGCGTTTACAACCGTGGCATTGCTGGCCAGCTTATTGGTCATGCTTTTAGCCTTGGCGGCCCTGAGCAGGGGATGTTCTGGCCTGCAGATTGGCCCAGCGCTTATCACCACGCCGCACAGTGCGTCAGCGTGGGGCGGCGTGCTGGTGATTTTATTTATGACCCCCATGTTATTCTGGGCCGGCAGCCTTCCGCTGATCTGGTGGTACGGTAGCGCCGCTGGTGATGCGCCTGCCCCCGTCGTTTTGTTTTTGCTGGTGGTACCCGCCATTGGATCAGCAGCACCCTACCTGCGAATTATGCACCGCTTAATTTTCATCGCGCCCGCCGCCGCCAACGTGGTCACACTGACGGTAATTTGTCTGGGTGCTTTGGCGGTTGGCGCTTATGGGGTTAAAGCTTTATTCCAGTTTGTGGTCCCGGATATTTTAGGAAACATCATCGGGATATTCATGGCCTGCACCTTTGTGACGCTGGCCGCCGGGATTTCGTTAAGGCATGTGGCGCTTGCGGATCTGGTTGGATGCGTGCTGTTGTATGCGCTTACCGTCGGGATCGCATTAGGCTCATCGGTTGGAATTATCGGCCGAAAATCCCTGGGATTAAATCAGCAGTGGCCGTCCTTTGCCCGTGTAAAGCCTTTGCATGCGCTGCTTTTTCTGCTGGCGCTATTGTCGCTTGGCGGCCTTCCGCCGACGCTGGGAAGCATTGCCCGTATTGAGTCGTTTTCAGCTGCCGGCCCCGGCTCTGTACTGGGTCTGGCGGTTTTAGGTATTAATGCGCTGGGGATTTTAATGGGCAGCGGTGCGGTGATGCGCGTCGGGAGTTATGCGATGATGGGTATGCCGGAAATAAACCAGCCATTGGCCGTAACGGATAAACGCCGAAAGAAGCGGCACCTGGCCGGCGGCGTGTTATTGCTGCTTACGGCTGCGGGTATTTTAAATGGCTTGGCGTTACTGGCGTACAATCCCATTGAGCAGTTGGCCACAGCGTTCGCTCCGGCGTGGGTAGCGCGGTAAGACCGGACGATGTGGTGATTTGCTGTAACAGCAGATGACACAATAATTAAGAAGGACACATGATGAGCACGACGGAACAAATGGTTATGAACGCCCCGAAAAACCGGTTGGTGGTAGCGAACGCCAAAATTGGCATTCGTCCCGCGATTGATGCGCGTCGCGGAGGCGTGCGGGAATCCCTGGAAAAGCAGACCATGGATATGGCGCGAAGTGTAGCGCGATTAGTAACCGGGAAACTGCGTCATGCGGACGGCACGAAAGTGCAATGCGTTCTGGCGGATACGACGATTGGCTCTCTGGCGGAAGCGGCGCTTTGCGCGCGAAAGTTTGCGGTTGAAGGTGTCGGCGCTTCCATCACGGTCAGTCCCTGCTGGTGTTACGGTTCGGAAACCATGGATATGGATCCACTAATTCCCAAAGCGGTGTGGGGGTTTAACGGCACCGAACGACCGGGAGCGGTGTATCTGGCCGCGATCGGAGCGGCCCACAGCCAGAAAGGGTTGCCGGCGTTTAATATCTACGGCCAGGATGTGCAAGGTGCCAGCCAGAGCGCGATCCCGGAAGATGTGGAACAAAAATTACTGCAATTCGCCCGGGCGGCCGTGGCGGTTGCGGATATGCGCGGCAGGTCGTATTGCTCGATTGGCTCGGTCTCCATGGGTATTGCCGGGTCAGCGGTGGATGCAAGCTTTTTTGAAGCGTATCTGGGCATGCGGGTCATGAATGTGGATATGACCGAACTGGTGCGAAGGATTGACCGCAATATTTTTGATCCGCAGGAATTCGCGCACGCTATGAAGTGGACGAAAGCCAATTGCGCCGAAGGCCTGGATCCTAATGGTGCAGGGAATCGGCGCAGTAGAGCACAAAAAAACAAAGAGTGGGAACAGTGTATAAAAATGGCGATCATCGTGCGCGATCTGATGGTCGGTAATCCGCAACTGGCAAAACTCGGCTATGGGGAGGAAGCCCTGGGATATAACGCGATTGCCGCGGGTTTTCAGGGGCAACGCCATTGGACCGATCATTACCCCAACGGTGATTATCTGGAAACCATTTTGAATTCCTCGTTTGATTGGAGCGGTATCCGGCAGCCGTATATTGTCGCGACAGAAAATGACGCGCTTAACGGGGCCACGATGCTGTTCGGCCATCTGCTTACCGGCTCCGCGCAAGTCTTTGCCGATGTGCGCACCTATTGGAGTCCGAAATCCGTGTTTCAGGCCACCGGGCACGAGCTGCAGGACGATGCAGCGGGTGGAATTCTGCATTTAATTAACAGCGGGTCCGCGGCATTGGATGCAACGGGTTGCCAGACACAGAACTCTCGGCCGGCCATCAAGCCCTGGTGGCAGATAAAACCGCAGGAGGCCGCCGAGTGTCTGCGCAGCGCGCAGTGGTGTCCGGCCATCTATGAATATTTTAGAGGAGGCGGTTTTTCCGTGCGCTATCGAACGCGCGGCGGCATGGCGGTAACCGCAGCCCGCTTGAATCTTATCAAGGGATTGGGGCCGGCCCTGCAAATCGCGGAAGGATGGACCATTGATTTGCCTGCCGGCGTTCATGATATTCTCGATAAGCGCACCAATCCCACTTGGCCCACCACGTGGTTCGCACCGCGCTGCACCGGGCAGGGAGCATTTCGCGATGTGTATTCGGTGATGAACAATTGGGGTGCCAATCATTGTGCGCTAAGCTCGGGGCATATTGGCCATGAGCTGATGACGCTGGCGGCGATGTTGCGCATTCCGGTGTATATGCACAACGTACCTGATGATCGCATTTTCCGTCCCGCCGTCTGGACCGCCTTTGGCGCTAACGAGCCG
>JAJZGH010000187.1 GCA_021798635.1 Planctomycetota bacterium
GTTCCGCTAAAACTTCTCGCGAAGTTTTGTGCATGCGGTTCCAGCCTGCCACATCCTCGTGGCGTCCTTAACCATGTTTACTTGTCAAAGAGCAAAGCAAATAAGCTTCCACAACTCTTTCCAACCAACCTTCGGGACAAGAAATCCCGCGGCTGACTTTATGAGCCGTCTTCAACACGAAAAGCTTTTTTGGATCAAAGCCCGGTGTTGGTCCCTGCGGCAACTTTCGTTCCCATCAGGGAGGAACTATGTTACCAAGGGTTTTGTTTATGTCAAGCGTGCCTGAAAATTTTATTTTTCCGCCGCCGCAACTTTTGTTTCAGACAAACTCTTTTGTCCGTCGCAAAAGCCGCATCAGAAGCACCTAATCACCGAAGCGATTAGATTAACAATCCGATAGAGGAATGATAGCAGAACCCCAAAAAAACGCAACTGGACTCCAAGTATTTTTATGAATCACTGACGCGCAACACCCTCATCCGGACAGCCTACGATCGGCGGACTACCACGCACAGAACCCGGAGCCTCTAACACCACATCCAGTAGAGGCGAGCGGAAATTTGAAGAGATGCTCTGAAAATTCTGGCATCGGACAGGCAATTCAGAATTGCACGTAAAGAGACCGCGGATTTCGCTGATCACGCGGATAGACTCCGAGCTTCGGAAAAATCTCAAATTTGAAATTTGGAATCTCAAGTTAGCACTATTTAAGGCGTGAGAATAGAAAATAGATGTTGGACCGGAGGAGGGACATTCCCGCCTGGGCGACAGCCACGCTTTTGTGCCAGCCTCATTTGCTGAAGAGATCCTTCCATCGTTGTTGCAGGTGCCGGAACAAATCCGAACGATGTTCCAGGATTCGATCCAGACACCGATACAATCGATTCTTGGAG
Source organism: Planctomycetota bacterium (assembly GCA_021798635.1). The sequence continues at coordinate 894 of JAJZGH010000187.1, forward strand.
GCCACGGAAGCATCGACCTGCACACCATGGCACTGCCATTAAAAACCACTGCCGATGCAGCCGGAACTCGCTGCCTGGAGCGACGAGGCGATTGATGACCAGCAACGCCAGTACCTTCTGCCATTGCACACCCGATCGCCCGTCCGCCTTCAGACGCGAATGCCAGAACTGATCCAACTGCAACTGCCGCCACAATTCGCAACCCAGCCAGCAGCCACCATAACTTCGCGGGCGATGCAGCTTGATTTGATCCAAACGAATGGCCACACTGTTGAGTTGCTCCGGCGGTACCACGTCAGGCGTGGCAAACAGCGTCATCCTTTGCGTTTGATTGCCAACGGGATCAAAGACCTGCAAGGCTCTGCGCCAGGACTCTTCCTGATCGCTGGTAAGTTCGCCGAGGTAAATCACCTGCTGCTGTACCCATTGGCCCAAAGCGCTGCGCTGCTTTTCCATCACACGGTGATAGGTGTGTTTCTTACCGTTCTTCTTACGATCAGTGGCACTGATGAACATGTGTACCAATATCGCAAAAGGCAGAAAAAATTGATACAGCCGGCCGCAAAAGTAGGTCTGTACCGGACGGGTTTTGAAAAAAAATACCGCCTGGCGCTACCGCCAAGGCCACTTAAATATTTTTTCAGCCCCAAAAGCCACGCAAAGTGCGAAGGTTGGGCTGGCTCGTCGTCTCTATTCGCTGTTCATTATTCATTTGATGCTGTCCCCTGTAACCCGTCACCTCGTTTAGCATCTGGCATCGGCCCGCAACGTAAACATCGGACAGGCAGGCGGGACGCCTGCGCTACTTCTAACTCCGGTCCTGAACACTACGCTCAGGATTCAGTGTGTACCGGCGATCGGGTTGGCGGCGGAGGACGCCGGAGATTTCAAGGAAGGTGAGTTCAGCCATGATAACAGCGGGGGGCAGGGCCGCCGAGGCGCAGAGTTCATCCACGTCCAGGGATTCGCCGGTGAAGCAGGCGAGGATGCGTTTTTGCGGGGTGGTTAATTCGGCCTGGGGTGGTGTGTTGGAATCGGAATTCCCGGACGCTGATGACGAATATAAATTGCTTTCGGCAACTGGAGCGGAGGGCCCGCGGGCCGTGCGGCGCTTTGGGGCCGCGGTAACTGCTTCGGGATCAGCCGTGGTAATTAAATCACTGTGGCCGATGCCACGCAAAATATCATCGACCGATTCCACCAAAGCGGCGGCTCCGGTTTTAATTAAATGGTGCGTGCCGCTGCTGGCGATGGAGTCCACGCGCCCGGGCAGGGCAAATACTTCACGGGCGTAATCATCGGCGGCGAGCCGGGCGGTGATCAGGGAGCCGCTGCGCAAGTTGGCTTCTACCACCAGAATTCCCAGGGACATTCCCGTGATAATGCGGTTGCGGGGCGGGAAATTTTCCGGCAGCGGCGGTGAATCCGGCGGTAATTCACTGATGACTGCACCGCGGTCTTCCTGGACAATGCGATCATACAGGTCTGCGTTTTCCTGCGGATAGCAGTGGCCCAACCCGCAGCCCTGCACCACGATGGTGCGCCCGCCGGCACGCAAAGCTCCGGTATGGGCGGCGGTGTCAATGCCACGCGCCCCGCCGCTGACAATGGTTACGGCGGCTTCGGCGAGACCCGCGGCAAATTTACCGGCCTGCTCCCGGCCATAAAGTGTGCAACGCCGTGAGCCGACAATTCCCACCGCCAGCATATCTTCACGGAGAATCCTTCCGCGGATATACAGCACCGTCGGTGGATCGGCAATGCGGGTGAGGCCCGGCGGCCATTGGGCGTGATCCGGGCAGATCACGCCGATATGCCGCTGCCGGCAATCCGCCAGAATTTCATCAATGTTCGTATGTTCGCGGCTGCGGGCGATAGCCTGTGCGCGACTTTGACCAATGCCCTCCACCTGAGCTAACTGTGCGGGCGAGGCAGATAAAATATTTTCCGGTGTGTGCAGTGCGTCCAGCAAACGCCGCAGCAGCACCGGGCCGATGCCATTGCATAGAGAAAGCGTCAGCCACGCGGCAAGCCGTTGCGGCGACGGGTCGGCGGGGACGGATGCGGAATCAGCGGCACTCATGCGGTGGAGGCTCCGTGCTGTTGAATATAACTGATGGCCTGCAAAATCTGATTTTCCGGAATATCCGCGGCGATGCGCGCGTGGCCGATATGTTCTGCGGGCAAAATTAACCGCAGGCGTCCGGAGATAATTTTTTTATCGCTGCCCATTGCTTTAAGAACCGCAGCGGGGTCCGCGATGGCGATGCGTACAGGCAGGCCGATGCGGGTCAGCAGAGATTCTACAGCCAACGCGGACGCGGGTGGGAATTCTCCCCGTTCCGCGGCCAGACGGCAGGCCGCCACCACGCCCAGCGATACAGCCTGTCCATGTGCCAGATTGGAATAGCCCGCCAACGTTTCCAGGGCATGGCCAAATGTGTGGCCCAGGTTCAGCAGTGCTCGATCACCGCGTTCAAAGGGATCGGCCATGACCACGGCCGCTTTAATTTGAACATTCCACGCTACAAGTTCCGCCAGCGTCGCCGGATCGCAGGCGAGCACAGCGGATAAATTGTGTTCAATAAATTCAAAGAGCCGGGTATCTTTGATAATGGCATGTTTCACACATTCGGCCAGGCCGCACTGAATTTCCAGCGGCGGAAGTGTCTTAAATGTTGTGACATCAGTAAATACGGCGGCGGGCTGATGAAATGCGCCAATGAGATTTTTTCCCATCGCATGATCCACCCCCACTTTTCCCCCCACGCTGGCATCTACCGCCGCCAGAAGCGTGGTAGGCACCTGAATAAACGGCACGCCCCGGAGCAGCGTGGAACTGACAAACCCGGCCAGATCGCCGGTTACGCCGCCACCAAGCGCAAGGACCGGGCTGGAGCGTTCCAGGCGGGCGGAAAGCAATGCGTCGTACGCGGCAGCAACCGTGTGGAGCGTTTTATTAGATTCGCCGGCGGGGAAGACAAAACTGCAAACGCGGTAGCCGGCGGATTCCAGAGAAGCCTTCACCGTGGGAAGATAATATGTTGCAACGTGATCATCGGTAACGATAGCGCAGGAAGGGGACGGTGCACGTTGTTTTATCCGCTGTCCCAGTTCCGAAAGCAGGTGCGAACCCACATGCACGGGATAGGCGATGGCGGCGGAGGGTGGAAGTTGTATATGAATATCTGACATGGGGGAAGATTTTAGCGGAAAGTTTTCATTTATGCCCATCCGCTGAAGAACCGAGATCAGAAAGTTTTCGCAATGGGTAAAAAAAGCCCCGCAGGGTATTGGCTGCGGGGCGGGGTGAGTATGAGAATCTATGGGGAGACGTTATTGGCCAGGCGGCGGGCCGCCGGGCCCACCCGGGCCATTAGGGCCACCGCGACCGCCAAAACCGCCAGGACCACCAGGACCACGTCGGCCTTTTCTTAACGTAAGGGTACCGGCGTTCGCGGTGGTGCCGGGCTTGACCACCAGCGGTTTATTGCTGTGGCCAAAGCCATCGCGGCGTTTCATCGCTACGACGGCATATTTACCCACCGGAGCGTTTTTAAGGGTGAAGGTGCCATCGGCGGCGGTTTTGGTTACTCCCAAAATCAGCATGTGCTTGATCCAAACGGATTGTCCAGCCTTGACTTTAATGTGGCCTTGCGGCCCGGGGCCGCCTGGGCCTCCAGGTCCGCCTGGCCCACCGCCCGGGCCGCCGAAACCACCGGGGCCCCCGGGGCCACCCGGCCCGCCGGGACCGCCATCCGGCGGCATGACGGCACCTTTTGGCAATCGCATAACACGAACCATGGCCCCGCCGACCGGATTGCCGTTGCTGTCAACGACTTTTCCGGTGACCGTCCCGGTTTTCCCGCTGTCGGCGGCATGGCTGGTGCTCGCCATGGCGGGCAACGCCATCGCGATGACCCCGGCCAGCGCTATACCCAGAAAATCCAAATTAAAAACTCGCATTGACAGACTCCTTTTATCAGGGCCTCGCATAAGCCAACCGGACCACCCGATTGCACCAGCCGCGGCATCTGCTGTATTAGTACACCGTCGGTGCGCGGCGGTTTCAAAATGTGCATCGATGCAACCCGAATACACCGCCGATGCCTCGGAGAACCGAAGCCCCGTATTTATCCGCGTTATCCGCGGTCTTTTTGCCCTCTTTTTCAGGTGGCATACCGGCACGGGATTTCGACTGTGCGCCAGAGGATCATGGTACGCGTCCAAAGGTCGTCCCGTATCACCGGCACATTAAATGTGCCGGCTAACATAGGGGTTCTTCGCCGGCGGCGTTAATTCGGGTGCTCGTCTGCGAAATGCGATTATTTGCCCCGGATTGTTAAAAACATTGATTTGTCATAGGCTCTATGTCATGGTTGATACGATTACATTTGATACCGGGCAGCGATTATTTCTTTTGCGTACCGATCGCAGCTTTTATGCGATGCGCGTTTTGGCCGACGGAGAATTGGTACATGTGGGGTTTGGTGCGTTGGTGGCGACAACGCTGGCGTTGAACAATTTGGATCACTACGAAGAACCGAATTATGTCTGGGAAAAGCAGGGTCGGCGATGGGAGTATCCGGCTTTTGGCGACGTCACCACGCATGATGTGGCCATCCGGGCAGTTTTTCCGCAGCCTGCCGCGGCTTTGCAACAGGATGAAGCCGCGCATGTTCCGATTCGGGATCTCCGCCTGCGCTATGTCAGCCATGAGATCAGTACATCCGCCGAACCGGGGCTGGCAGCGCAACACGGGCGAAATCCGGCCACACCTAAGCCGGTGCTGTGCATCACGTTACGTGATATTGGCTACAATTTTCTGGTGCGCTTGAATTATCGCGTTACGCCTGAATTGGACATATTTGAACGCTGGGTGGAAGTGGAAAATGCTGCCGAAATGCCGGTCACTATTGAAGGATTGGCTTTTGCGACCGTACATCTGCCCACGGATCGCTACGAACTGCGGCGGGCCGCCGGTGCATGGGGACGGGAATTTGTTTGCGTCACACAGGAATTGCACCAGGGTGTAACGCCGCTGCGGCAACTGGGGTTGAATACGGGCCACAATGCCAATCCATCGTTTCTGATTCATCCGAAGGGCCGGGCCGGCCCGGATCAGGGAATAACCTATTTCGGCATGATGGCTTTTTCAGGAAATTGGTCGTTGCGGTTTGAAGTGCTGCCGACGGATGCGGTACGAATTCATGGCGGATATGAGGACAGCAATTTTTCCATGACGCTCAAGCCATCACAGCGGCACCGCACGCCGGCGTTTATTTTCGGCGTCGCTGAGGATGGGACAAATGGTGCCAGTCGGCGGTTGCATGCGTGGATGCGCCGCCATGTGCTGCCGCAGTCGGCGCACGGGCCCCTGCGACCGGTGTTGTATAACGGTTGGGAATCGGTATATTTTGATATATCTATGGATAAGCAGCTACAACTGGCCCGCACTGCGGCGGCCATCGGTGTGGAGTTGTTCTGCGTGGATGACGGGTGGTTTTCCGGGCGGCGAAACGACCGGGCGGGTCTGGGTGATTGGACGGTGGATCGGGACATTTTCCCGCAGGGGCTGGCACCGCTGATTGCGGAAGTCCGCCGGCTGGGAATGCGGTTTGGTTTATGGGTAGAGCCGGAGATGGTGAATCCGGATTCGCACTTATATCGCGCGCATCCGGATTGGGTGTTGCATTTTCCAGGTCGGCCGCGAATCCAGACACGGCATCAGTTGATCCTGGATTTTGGCCGCAGCGACGTAGTGGACGCAATTTATACGATGCTGGATTCCCTGTTGGCGGAAAATGATATCACCTTTTTCAAGTGGGATATGAATCGGTATGTGACGGAGGCGGGCAGTGCGGCCGGGCGGGAAATATGGTATCAGCACGTGCAGGGACTTTATGATGTTATGGATCGACTGTTGAAGAAATATCCACGTTTGGATATTCAATCCTGCTCCGGCGGCGGCGGGCGGGTGGATGCGGGCATTTTGAGCCGGTGTCTGCAGGCGTGGACCAGCGATAACACGGATGCCATGGATCGCGTTTATATTCAGGATGGCTTTTCGCTGTTTTATCCGCCGCCGGCTATGGAATCGTGGGTTACCCATGAACGCAACCATCAGACCGGGCGGGTTATTGAGCTGGATGTACGCTTTGATGTGGCCATGCGCGGCGTGTTGGGCATTGGCACGAATATTGACGCGATTCCGGCCGAAGATCTGGAAAATTATCGGCGGAAAATTGCATTTTATAAAAAGATTCGGCACATCGTACAGGGCGGAGAATTGCATCGGCTGGCTGAAGGGCAAAACGGCGGAGCCAGTGTGTGGCAAAGTGTTTCGCCTGATCGGCGGGAAAGTGTCTATAGCGTGGTGGTGGTGCAGGCGATGCAGGGGCATCACCTACCTTTTTATCGGCTGAGGAATTTAATTCCCGATGCCACCTATCGGCTCACGGATGAATGGGATCATGAACTGGGGCATTTCTCCGGTGCGCAACTCATGACACTGGGAATGCCCGGCGATCAACGCCATGGCCACCTCACCTGCAGCGTGCGCAGCCGGACGGTGCTGCTGGCGGTGGTGTGATTTTAAAGCGATGATCGGTTTGCATGGATATGTCTGAAAATGCGCGGCATAATACGCTGTTGAGGGCGGTGTTTGTTTTTCCTTGCGGAGGGCATTCGGGGGGAGTTCCACCACCGGCAAAGCCGGCGGCTTTGTGATGTTTTCCGGCACGGGTGTGCGGAGTGGAAGTATTGGCGTGCGTGGAGCCACGCGCTGCCGCAGCGCGTGCGGCCCCGGATTTGCCTTTTGGTCGCAATAAGTGTACAAAGACTTATGACCTCTGCCTTGTTCGTGCTAGAGCGGCCTATTGCTTCGGACCGATGAGCATTGTACAGGACCCCGGGTGTTGGAACGATGGACGAACCTGGTCCCGATTTATCGGGACAGTTGTGGAGGTCTTGAGCCGACGCGTTGTGCTGGTCCGCCCTTGTAACAAGGGTTCGAAACTCTCCCGCTCTCACGGCATCATGGTGGAGGTCTTTTTATTGCCCTTATCGTAGCGCGAATAAAGTTCTGTCGGAAATCCGAGCTTCGATCTGTCGGAGAATATCCGCGAGTTCCAGATTGGGGTCGGCCTGCAGCCCAAGGCATTGAGCAACACCCGCGGCATCGGTGCTCAACCGCAGGGCTAATGTCAATTTTCTTGATTCATTTGCTTGGCCGAGGTGGTAAGCGTGTAGCTGCATGGGATCTCCCAACACAGCCGGATGCAGGTGGCCAAAACGGAACTCACGCTGCATGTATCGCAGCAGGTGATCCTGCATAACCAGCACGAGATGCTTGTTGATGTATTCAAATGTTTGAATCTTGTGGTGCAATTGGACCAGTGTTGTTTTTGCCGTCATCTTCCAGTTTATTCCGAAGGTTCCGGCCGATGACGCGCTACGGGCCTGCATGCCCCTGGCCTTCAAAAAGCGCTGCCGCTCAGGCCATATTGTGCCCGTGGTATCCATTGACTGTAACTCAATAGCAACAAAATCGTGCACTTTTTTTCCGTTTACCGAAGATAACACAAAGTCAACATTTCCCCCGGGAATTGATAGCTCCCGCAGAATATGCAATTCGTTTCCGGGGATGTGATTTGTCAGCAGATGCAGGCAGTCCGTAAATATCTGGTGCCGCTCCAACAATCGATGCGGACACACGATAACCGGCTCGTGCTGACGACCATAATTTAACGTGCAAGTCCCGATAGCCACCCCGGGCTGACTCTTCCTGACCTTGATACACTGCCCGGGCAGGAACGGACATTTCTGCGACCGAACCAATGATTTCCAATCTGCGGTCTGATCATCAGTTGGGACGCCGAATAACTCAACTACTTTGGTCATGGCCGTGCACACCGTGCATGAGCAGCCCGGAGATACTCCGCAGAAATGTCAATACCAACGGATTTTCGCCCAAATTCGTACGCGACGAGATTTGTGGTCCCGGTGCCGCAGAATGGATCCAACACAATACCGTCCTGGGGGCACGTGGCAAGGATCGGGATTTTGCAAAGGTCTTCGGGGTACGGCGCGTAATGGCCGGGGCGATCATGCGTATCCTCCGGAATGATGTCCCAGACATCTGAAGGTTTACTTCCCCTGGGATGGTATTTGAGGAAATAGAACCCCCGGTCGCGCAATTCTTTGGCGCGACCGGAGAGTATCTCCGAGTCGCTGTGTGTTGCGCGCTGTTGCCGCCGGATTACCATCCGGAAATCGGCAAGTTCGCTGCGCTCTATTTGCATGAGAATTTCATCCAGCGCGACAAATGCGTTGCGCTTTTCTTCCCCGGTAAGATCACTGGAAAGCTCAATTTGCCGCCGATATCGAACGCCACTCACTCCGGTCGCTGAAATCACAGCACCGTTTACGACCCTTGCACGCTTTGGACTGCTTCGGACTGCATCAGCATCAAAATAATAGTTTTGGGATTTTACAAAATAGAATACCGGCTCATGGAGATTCCGCAGTTTATCCAACGCATTATCTGGAGAACCTTTAACCTTGTTCCAAACCACCTGGTTACGTAGAATCCATCTTTGCTGATCGCACATGCTGATAGCCACGCGCCAGGGAATGCCGAGTAACTGCTTATTTTGGTAGCTGTCGCCAATATTGAGCCAGAGAGATCCACTTTTTTTAAGCACGCGATATACCTCTGCCGTTACGCCCAGCAGATTCTCAATAAACTCCCTGAAATTTTCCTCCAGCCCCATTCCGCCGTTTTCGTATTGCCGCTTGTTCCAATAGGGCGGACTAGTCATACAACAGTCAATCGATTCATCGGGTAACGAGTGCAGCACGGCAACAGCGTCCCCGCCGAAAAAAATGGGTTGCGCTGTACTCCGACGGCGATATTCCGCGAAAGCGCCAGCATGCGAGCGCATGAAAATCGGCGGCGTCTCGTACCCTTCGCCATCAAAAAGCCGGCCTAAATTGGACGCTGCGATCGTCATAGCTTTATATCATACCTCGATCTTGTCGCAGCAACACCCTCCTTAACTCCAGGGCCTTTTAGTTTTCAGGACCGCTTGGATTCTTAGTGGAAAGCTTGATCAAATTTCCCAACAAATCGTTCTATCCCAAAATACCATAAAAACGAATAAGGCCCGATTAAGAGAAAACTAAAAGGCCCTGTCCTTAACTCTGCTTCTACGCCCTCCTTCGCCTTATGAAGGTGCTTTTATTGGTATAATAGAGTATGCGCAATGTTTCTTTACCCATTCATGGACGCGGTGCAGAGGGTAATCCGGCTAACCGATTTGAGGCGGCGCACTATGAATTGCATCCG
>JAJZGH010000188.1 GCA_021798635.1 Planctomycetota bacterium
GCGGGCGTGTGCCCGCCAGTGGGCGGTTGGTAATTACCCCATCTTCCACGCGACACATGATTTCCGGCGATGAACCCACCAGAGTACAGCTTGGACTGCTTAAGTAAAACATAAACGGCGACGGATTTATGATGCGTAACGCACGATAAATATCAAACGGATCGGCCCGGGTATCCATATTCAGGCATTGCGATAAGACCACCTGAAATATATCACCCGCCTTGATATATTCCTTCGCCGCTTCAACCGCCTTGTGAAATCCGGATGCGGAAAAATTGCTTTCATACCGCGGCGTGACCTCTGCATTGAGCTTCAACATGCCCAGGTGCATCGCCGTCGGCGAATGCAGGGATTGAATCATCCCTGCAATGCGCGCAAGGGCACCGTTATACAAACTCTCCATGTCAGCATGATCAATGCGGACATTGGCCACGGCCAAAATCGTTTTTTTTACATGGTCGAAAATAATCAGATCATCATAAAGACCGAAAATAATATCCGGCAGGTGCCGCATGTTTGGCGGAGGCGAAGCCAGTTTTTCCGGCTCCAGATAGCGCACGGTGTCATACCCGGCATATCCCACCGCGCCGCCGGTAAATGCCGGCAACCCCGGCAAGCGCACCGCCTGGGCACCGCCCAACAGTTTTTCCAATTCAGTCAGCGGATCGGATGATTGTGAAACTTTCTTCACTTCGCGTGGCGTACCGGGGTGCTGTGAAACGGTGACCCGTTCACCGCGTGCTTCAAACACCGTTGCCGGGGCGGCCCCCAGAAACGAATACCGCGCCACACGTTCTCCACCCACCACGGACTCGAGGAGAAACGAATAGCCGGATGTGCCGCGCAATCGCTGATACGCCGATACCGGCGTAAGATAATCCCCGGCCATAGGTACATACACCGGTACAATGGCACCCGGCGCAGAGAGTTTTTTAAAATCATCCAGTGACGGTACGGCAAAATCTCGTGGATTCAAACTCAACGTCAACTCCTTGGCACAGCCGGTAAACTCCAAGCATTCTAATGCCACCGCCCGAAGTTTTGAACCCAAAGGGAATCACCCACGGGAATCGCCGGTCAATCTGCTTCTTGCAACTTTGTGAATGATCTGCCGTTTTATCATCTGGAAGAACGTCGCGGTGCGGGGTATATACTCCGCCGAGCCTTTGGCGATACTCGGTCACGAAAGCAGTGGCGGCGCAGGTACCGCAGGCGTCGCGCCTGCTTTTGTCGTGTTGCTGATGCAGGCAAGATGCCTGCGGTCCAACGGATTGCATCGCCTATTTGTCGCATTGAACGGCGATCGGAGTATACTACCTGCAGTCGGGCTGGCAGGCTGCGCGAAGCGTGTGCAGCGCGGCGGCTTACCGTTTTGCCGGAGCATAAATTTTGGCTTTTTTTAATGACTGTTCCCCCTATGGGACTACTAAAAACGCTGTTCTGGCAGCCCTTGTCCTGCTGGCCTTGGCGATGCTGCCCGCGTGCTCGAAACCGCCTACCCACGTGGTGGCCGCACCGCCGCCGGTAAAAGTTATTCTGGCCAAGGCGGAAGATGTCCCGGTTGATTTAACCAATATTGGCATTGTTCAGAGCGTGGCCTCGGTAACGCTGGAAACGCAGGTGGATGGTATTATCAATGCTGTTCTTGTCAAACCCGGGGAGACGGTGCGAAAGGGGCAGATACTTTTCACACTCGACAGTCGCCCCTTTGTGGCCGCTCTCTTACAAGCCCAGGCGAATCTGGCGCAGGCGCAGGCCAACGTCACTGTGGCCCAGGCCAAACTGGACGGCTACCAGGCGGCTTATGTGGACGCCGCGGCGGACTGGCAACGCGCGCAAAAAATGGGCACCAGCAGCGGGGCGCTGGCGATTACACAATTTGATGCCTACCATTCCACCTTCGATCAGGCCAAAGCCAATGTCGCCAATGGCAAGGCGTCGCTGGTGGCGGCCCGGAAAGCTGTAGATTCTGCCAAAGCGAATGTAACCACCGCGCAAATCAACCTGGGTTATTGCACCGTTCGCTCGCCGTTGGATGGCAAAGCCGGCAATTTACAGGCCTTCGTGGGCAGCAATGTAAAAGCCACCACCACCAATCTTCTGGTCATTAACCAGATGCAGCCAATTTATGTTTCATTTTCGCTGCCGCAAAGTGATCTTTATCAAATTCGTAAGGCCCAGCAAACGGATTCCAAGTTGCCCGTTTACGTTCGCGCCCATGGGGATCCCGGGCCACCGTCGCGGGGATATTTGAGCTTCATTGACAATGCCATAGATGATTCCACCGGTTCCATTCAACTCATGGGAACATTCGCCAATACCCATGAAGAACTTTGGCCCGGAGAATTCGTCGATGCCACCTTGCAGGTCGCGGTGCAGAAACATGCGGTGGTAGTGCCGATTCAAGCTGTACAAACGGGACAAGATGGTTTGTTTGTTTTCGTGATTAAAGACCACGTTGCGCGGTTGCAACCCATTGCCGAGAAGTTTTCCTACAACGATCTGGCGGTTATCAGCAAAGGATTGTCGGCGGGTGAAACGGTTGTCACCGATGGGCAGGAAAGCGTGATTTCCGGCCAACCGGTAGAAGTGGTAACCAATGGGCTTATTGCGCCGGCCGCCCTCACGTCTCATACCGGTGCCAATCGGCCTGATGCCCGCGCGAGTACCACTAAGCCAACCGCCAAGCCATCAGCAAGCACAAGCAAGGGCCGCCCGTGAATATATCTGAATTTTTCATCCGCCGTCCCGTGGCTACGACGCTCATGACCGTTTCCTTGGTCCTGTTTGGAATCATGGCCTATTTCCAGTTGCCCGTCAGCGATTTGCCGGATGTCCCGCGTCCCACCATTGTGGTCAACGCGGCCTTACCCGGGGCGAATCCGTATACCATGGCCTCGTCGGTGGCGACTCCGCTGGAAAAGCAATTTACCCAGATTTCCGGCTTGGATTCCATGACCAGCCAAAGCTCGGAAGGTTCAACTTCCATTACGCTGAATTTTGCGCTGCATCGCAACATTAACAACTGCGCCCAAGATGTGCAGTCCGCGATTTCGCGGGCGATGGGGCAGTTGCCCCACAACATGCCCAACCCGCCAACCTATCAGAAAGTGAATCCCGCCGATCAACCCGTGCTGCTGTTGGCATTGGAATCCAAGACGCTGCCCATGTATACGGTCGATGACTACGCGGAAAATCTCCTGGCGGATTCCATCTCTGAAGTGGACGGCGTTTCAGCGGTGAATGTGTACGGTGCCCAAACCTACGCTGTGCGGATTCAAATCAATCCCAACGCCCTGGCCGCCCGGGGCATCGGCGTCGATCAGCTTACGCAGACCATTCAATCCGCCAATGTCGATCAACCCACGGGGATCCTCTGGGGAGAGCATAAATCTTATCAGGTGTACTCCAATGGCCAGTTGACCAATGCGGCGGCTTATCGCCCATTGATCATCCAATACAACAAAACAACCGGGGCCGTGGTGCGGCTGGACCAGGTCGCCCATGTCATCAACAGTGTGGTGAACGACAAAATAATGGCCTGGTACTATTCCCACGGAAAATTCAGCCGAGCCATTATCCTGGCCATTCAGAAACAGCCTGGGGCCAACACCATTCAGGTGGTCAATAATATTGAAAAATTGCTGCCGAAATTGCAGGCAAGCATTCCGCCTTCCGTAACGCTTACCACCATGTACGATAAGTCCCTGGATATTCGCCAGGGCGTTTTTGATGTTAAATTCACCCTGCTTCTAGCGCTGCTTCTGGTGACGCTGGTGATCTTCGGCTTTTTAAGAACTATTCGCGCCACGATTATTCCCGTTGTCGCGATGCCGCTGGCCATCATCGGCACCTTTGCCGTCATGTATGAAATGCACTTTACGATTGATTATTTTTCACTCCTGGCGTTGACCCTGGCGGTGGGTTTTATTGTCGATGACGCCGTCGTGATGCTGGAAAATTCCTATCGTCATATTGAAATGGGTAAAACGCCCATGCAGGCCACGCTGGACGCCTCACGGGAAATCGGTTTCACCATTATTTCCATGACGTTGTCGCTGGTGGCGGTGTTTATTCCGATCATTTTCCTGGGCGGTCTTATTGGGCGGTTGCTTAATGAATTCGCCATCACTCTGGCTGCCGCGATATTATTTTCCGGTGCCATTTCCCTGACTCTCACCCCCATGCTGTGCAGCCGGATGTTAAGAGACCAGCGGGGGCAGCGCCACAACTTTCTCTACCGTTTCATGGAACAGTTATTTGATACCTCCCACAAAGTATATCTCTGGATGCTAAGGGGTATGCTCAAGGCGCGACTGTTGGTCGTGATACTTTCTGTGGCCACGTTGTATTTGACCATTCATTTACTGATCACGATTCCCGAAGGTTTTATTCCCGCGGGAGATAGCGGACATATTCTCGTGGCCACACAGGCTCCGGAAGGAATATCCTTTCATTCACTGGTAAAGCACCAGTTGGCGCTGGGCGAGTTGGCGAAAAATAATGTCAATGTGGATAATTTCATGTCCTTGGCCGGCGGCGGTCCCTTCGGGGCCAGTAACGGTGGCGACATGTTCTTCCACTTAAAGCCCGCCGGCGATCGCCCCCTGACCACGGATCAGGTCATCACGGAACTGCGCCACAAGTTTTCCCGCGTGGTGGGCATCAAGACGTATATGCAGAATATTCCGCCCATTAACGTCAATGGCAAGTTGACCAAAGCGCAATATCAATTCGCTCTGCTTTCACCGGATACCACCGCACTTTTCAAATACGCGCCGCTACTGACCGCCAAACTTCGCAAGCTTCCCGGCCTGCGGGAGGTCAACGATGATCTGCTGATTAGAACCCCCCAGGTCAACGTGGTGCCGGACGATAATCGAGCGCAAATTCTTGGGGTAAGCCATCAGGCCATTGAAGATGCATTGGGATTGGCCTACGGCCAGGAACAGATTTCCACCATTTATGACCCCCAGGCGCAATATGAAGTCATCATGGAAGCGGAGCCAAAATACCAGCGCAATCCGCAGGATCTTTCGCTGTTGTATGTTACTTCCAACACCGGAAAATTGGTTCCGCTCAACGCGGTAACGCACGTCACCAAAAGCCTTGGCCCCCTGATTATCAATCAGACGGGCATCTTGCCATCTGTAACCATCTCGTTCAATGTGGCGTCCAATTATTCCTTGAGCAAAGCGGTGGATGAAATACAAAAGACCGCCAAGGCGACGCTACCGCCTCAAATCCTCACCAACTTCCAGGGGGAAGCGCAAATTTTCAAGCAGGCCGTGATCAACATGGGCGTGCTCCTGCTGGTTGCCGTTGCTGTCATTTATATTGTTCTGGGCATTCTGTATGAAAGTTTTATTCACCCCATCACCATCCTTACGGCCCTGCCCTTTGCGGGCCTTGGTGCCCTGCTGACCTTGATGATATTTGGCAAAATTTTAGATCTGTATGCGTTTGTCGGGGTCATCATGCTCATTGGCCTGGTAAAGAAAAATGGCATCATGATGGTGGATTTCGCCATTGCCCGCCGTGCCGCCGGCGAGACTCCCTATGACGCGATCTACCATGCCTGCAGCGTGCGCTTTCGCCCCATCATGATGACCACCATGGCCGCCTTATTTGGCACACTGCCGATTGCCATTGGAATTGGGGCGGACTCCGACACCCGGCGTCCGCTTGGTTTGGCGGTGGTAGGGGGGCTGCTGTTTTCTCAATTTCTCACCTTGTTTGTCACACCGGTATTTTATATCTACCTGGAGCAGTTTCAGACCTGGCTGAAGAATCGCCGTGGCAATTCTCGGTGACAGGGTACAGGTTACAGGTGACAGGTGAGTATGGAATTCGGGAGTGGCTATGGAATTAATGGTTTGTGATCGCAACACTATTGAACGCGGCATCGTGGTGCCGGGTACGTATGTTGTTATTTCCATCCATGACACTGATCGGCCGCGGGCGAAGGTTAAACCGCAGCCCGGCCTGCGGAATGTATTGTTCCTGGGGTTTAATGATGCCGAACCAGACGCGAGCCTGGAGCTACCGGCGGAAGTTCGAGCTATGACAGCCGCGCAGGCGGACCAGATTCGGGATTTTGTTCGTAAGCATGAGCATGACGTGGACCTGATCGTGGTGCATTGCCACAGCGGCGTGTCGCGCAGCCCGGCTGTAGCCGCAGCCATCAGTACTGCCCTGCATCTGGACGCGCGAAAATTCTGGCAACTCTACACCCCGAACCGGTACGTGTACCACACAGTCGCGGACGCGTTTGAGCGTGCAGCGGAAGAGGATCGCACAGTGCCGGGTAGGGACCAGCAGTGACCAGCAGAGGCTAAGACGTTAAATTCACAGGAGGTAGCGGAGGTAAAGGGAGGAGAAAATTTCAATGAGCACTGATCATGGATCAATACCTTTAGTGCCGCTTGTCAAAATTTGGGGAATCCAAAGGTGTTCGTTGTTCATTGCCCGGTGATCATTGAATTGCCGCGCCGGACTGGCCCGCTTAACATTTAATCTGAGGAATCTGTGTAATCTGGTGTGGCTAGCCGTCCGCCGTCCGCCATTCGCAATTTGTCTGATCATTCCGGTTGCCGCCAATACTGAATGTCATCGCGCCGCCAAGCCAAGAAAACAATAGATATAACACGCCAGATCGCCGATGGTTTTTCGCTCATCACCCAAAGTTTCTCGCCAGCTTGCATCCTCACCGGCCTTCGCCATGTTGCGAGCCAAGATATTGCACGCATCGATAAACACATTATGCGCCCGCGTGCGGTCGGCATCAATTTGCGGATCAGCCGCTGCCGCCGGCTGTTGCGACCGCACGCGCAACTCGGCGTAGCGCACCGCCGCCATTATCAGATCGTCTTTCTGGTCATGCAGCCTGGATCGGTTAATCCGCTCATAGATCTCCGCCGCAAGATAATATTCCAGAGTCGTCATGGACAAAGCGTAACTCGAGACGATGTTGTCGGCAATCGCGAAAAGGGTGTCCGAGCTGCGGCGGATGGTTTGCCGGGGAAAAGCGTGGGTTGCTAACATTTTGAATAACTGAGCGCGGATTTTATTTCGAAGCCGCAGGGGCACCGAGGGGCTCGTCCGCGTCCAACTTCTTTGCGGGACGCCCGCGCTCAAACTGCCAGTCGTAGTTCGGCCTCATGGATCGAAGCTCGGATGAGCCTGCCCCTCCCATTGTTGCTTTGCGGAGCGGGTGCGATTTGAAGATCACCTGGTGCGGGGCTATCGCAACTTTCTTCCCGCGAGGCCGGCGCTGGGGGGAAAGCAGAGCAGACCTTTTCCGCGACGCTAATCAGCTTTATGAGTTTTTCCTCGACGAGCTTAACGAAATCGCCCGACCGAACACCCTCCCAAGCTTCCGGCCCCCAGTATCGGTAGGGGTCATCCCAGAGCGCGTATGCTGGCCAATTATTCGCATGCTTGGCGCTGGGGGAGCCGAATGTTTCTCTAAACTTGACCAAAAGCAACTCTTTCTCTTCTTCACAGGGGCAGGGCTTCTCGAAATGGATTTTGGCAAGCCCGTAAAAAAACGCCCTAAAATCGCCCTTGTCGAACTCAAACCCGATTCTAAGATTGTGGTTTTCAAGGCCAGGTTTCCTGAAATAACAGCCGCCACCCCCTGCCTCGCCCAGCCCGGCCTCAGCTTGCAGGCCGTGCTTTGTTGCCAACTGCTTGAGTTGCAACTCGGCTCGTGCGATCAACTCCCCATATACATCCTGAGCTTCGTCCTTGACCGCAAAGAAGGCCGCCAGATTTTGCTGGCTACCGGTGATCTCCTTTACCAGATCTCCATTCATGTTCCTGTTTCCTCGGTTAGTTAGTTCCTCGATTAGCCTGATATACTGGTGTATGATTTCCCGCACCGCAGGGAGGCGGACGGCCGCCCTATGGCAGTCCCCCAGCCACTCAAGGATGTCCGTCGCGTAAGATATACATTTCACCGACGCCTTAGCTCCCCCAGAATGTTCGCTTGGCTTCCGGCCATCCAAGGTCAGGTAGAACAATTCTGCATCAGGAAAGTGTGCTCGGTAACATGCAAGCTGATTCAGCCCATCCCCTGCGTGGATTTTATTCTCAATGATGATCGCCCTCCTGTCCCCATCCCTGAGCAGAATATCAATGCGCCCGCCGGGGCCATCGGCTCCCGGACTGATTGGATATTCTTGCCTTACCTCGGCCGAATCGGCATCGAAATTGTCAATCTTGAGGCATTTGAGGAAAAGGCGAAGGAACAGGGACCCCTGCCCATGTCGCCCTTCTGGATTTAGCAGCTCGCCCAAGATTGGCGAATGTGTTTTGACCTCATAATGGTCGATACCCAGGATATTGAAGATGTTGAAATTATCACCCCTCGCCTTCGCAATGGCCTCGACGCGGACGCGGTGCTTCTCTGCGGATTGCAGTAAGCTCCTGCAGCCATCCATGTCAGTTGCCGACATTTTTATGCTCCGTTCCAGTTGCCCAAGGGGCCTTCGTGGCCTGGATGAATCCGAGAAAAGGCGTGGGCTTCCAAAATTTTGAACAACCGAACGCGAATCGTATCCACCGAGTGCCCGGGTGTCAAAAATTACCTTCCCCGCAACTTCTTTCGCAGCTCATTCCCTTTGACTGCTCCTACCGCTATCTCATTCCCACGGGCTTAATTACCACCATTTCCTCCAGCGGTTCCGCCCGGCCTGTCTCTCCCGGAGCGTGGCCAGCGACCCGCCGTCATCGGATGCCGCAGCGGCCGAAAAGTGCCGCCCAGCCTGATGGCAACATTGTTGGAGGCTTCTTTAATTGTAGTGCATGCCCCGCGGCCGATTCCCGCGGCGACGATCTAGTCTTTATCCGGGGCTTCATGCTCGTAAAATTCTTCGTCGGTCTCATCCGGGTGGATCGAGTGGCTCGAATCTTCGTGCTCCATTTCCCATATTTCGGAAAACCATTCGCAGTCGTCGGACTCAAGTATGGCGATCAATTCTTCTCGCGGCATTGCGTCAACCTCGGCGTTGCTGCGGTCAGGTTCAATCACTTCGACATAGTCCCGCAGGGCTTGGATTTCGAGGCTGCGTAATATTCGACGATAGTTCTTCATGTGCACCCTGCCAAATTATATAAAACTAACACCCTTTGCACTTCCTGATTATACCCGAATCCGCTCCGCTTTCGCGCCTGCCCACAGTTCACCATGCTGGGAGTTTACGTGCCGCTGCGGCCAGCCACTGGCTGCACGCCGAGCAACTCCGCCAACGCCCGCGGCCCGGCAGCGTTTTTCTCTTGCATCATCGCCAATAAAATCCGGCCCGCTGCTTCGGCATCAGCGAGGGCGTTGTGGTGCTCAAACTTGTGGCCGATGTGGCTGGCGACCGTGGGGAGTTGGTGGTTGTCCAACTGCGGCCATATTATTTTTGAAAGCCGACATGTACATGTGTAATCAAACGCCGGGCATTGCAGCCCAAAGTGCTTCACTGTGCTGCGGAGCTTGGGCACGTCAAAATGAGCACTATGGGCGATCACGATATCCGCTGCGGCCAGCCGAGCGAAAAACTCCGGGGCAATCTCCGGAAATTCCGGGCAACTGCGCACCATGTCATGTGTGATGCCGTGAACGGCAATGAGTTCGTCACGAAACCAGCCGGAGCCTTTGGGCGGACGGATAAGCCAATACTTCGATTCGGTCAGCGCACCATCCTCAAAAGTGGCCACTCCGGCGGCGCAGATTCCGGCAGCGCAATAATTGGCAGTTTCAAAATCAATGGCGACAAATTTCATGCGACCTCCATTTAGTGTAAAAAGGAGTGCTGCCCCGCATACATTTACTTACCTTTTTGTTCCGCTGCGGCATTACCTTCAAATCTCAAAGCTTTCCTCGTGCATCCACATTGGCTGCACTATTTATATTTCATGTTACACAGCCCCGCGGACAGTTGTTGTCCGCGCGACTGGGGCCTGTCCGAGCAATATGCCGCGGTTGCGACGGCGTGGTTTTTTGCCGCTTGGGGATCAATGCGTTGCAGAGCACCGTGGTGGCAACCCGGTGGTTGGTTGGCGGCACTGGATCAAACACCGGATTACCATCCGGTGCTCTGCAAGTAGCGGAGCTGAGTTCCTTGCCGTTGTTGGCTGGCGTGTCCGCCGCATGGACCGCCGACATCCTGTCGGCACGTGCAGGCGGGACGCCTGCGGTCCGGGGTTCGCCTGTTGGCCGTCGGCCC
>JAJZGH010000189.1 GCA_021798635.1 Planctomycetota bacterium
GGTATTCCAGCACATCAAAGCCGTTGCCTTCGGTGTGCCACAAAGTTCCGGCGGGAAAGCAGACGGCGATAAGCAGCACCGCCAGAGGAATGCAGGCCAGTAGAATCAGAGCGTCTCGGCGGTGCAGAGGGCGGTTGAGAAATTCCAGTTGAGATTTCAGTTGGCGCGCAAAGGGATATCCGGCGGCGGCTGAGGCAATTAACAGTATGCCGCAAGTCAACCCGGAAATCAGGCCGCAACTTCCCAAGGCCAGCGTAGCCAGACTTAAAGCTCCCATTCCCAGAGCAGCCGCCAGAACCAGGCGAAAGCCCAAGGGCCACGGGGAAAGCTGCATCATGGGTAAGTCGCGCAAGGGATGAGTCAGCGCCAAGCCCAGCAACATGGCCGGTAGAATAATGATTCCGGCCCAGGCGGCATTACACAGGGTTGCCAATACCGCCGGCATTTGCGATCCGGAAATTACCAGCATCACCAGCAATGTAGTGATAAACATGACTGGCAGTAACATCCAGCGCGGCAGATGATCGCCGCCAGTGGACGCGGATGGGTGCGTTCGGCGGTAAGCAATACGTGGCTTCATGACGCAACCCAACAGTCAGGGGGCATAGTGTCAGATCATCACCGGGCAACCGAACGGCCGACAAGGCGATGGTACATCCCTAAGCCGCCGCCGGCTGTTGGCTGCAACAGCTTTTGCATTTGGTAGCGGCTGCCGGGATGGTATCCAGGCAGAACGCGCATGATTTTGTGGGTGGCGGTGGCGGAGCCGGTGGCGGCGGTGGCGGGGCCTTTACCAACATCTTAATGACGATGAAGCAGACCAGGCCGGTGATGACTAACGTCAGAAACGTGTTGGCCAGATCGCCGATGAGCAATTTCACCGGCTCCATGATGGCCATATGCGTTTTAGGGTCAAGAATCGGTTTGAACGTCGTGGGATTGAGTTTTGGAACATGACCAATGGTAATACCCGCAGTGCGCCAGGAGCCGTTGGGCAGGAACAAATTGATAATCGGCATGATCAGGTCAGCATTAACTTTGCCCACAAACCCGCCAAAGGCACCGCCAATGATGACACCGATAGCCAGCGAGAGCGCATTGCCCTGAAACAGGAATTTTTTGAATTCATGGTGGAATCCCAGGGTCTTTTCCTTCAGCGCCTTGTGATCCAGCAACTTTTTGGCGTCAAAATCCATAACGTGCAACTCCGGCAACCCATCATCTAAACCGATGGGCGGTATTAGAAGGGATAGTTAACCGGGAATCAAGTATCGATGAGTTTTGTTTTGGTTCGAAGTAAGGCGATAAACTGTTCCACCGGCTTGCTCCAATGGCGACTTTTGACCCATAAAATGTGCAAGGATCTTTCAATGCGCCCGTCGGCAAGGTTTAAGGAAACAATACCGTTGGCGTTGGCTGCGGCACCAGAATCACCGGCGGCCAACGCGGAAATGACGGCCACGCCGGCTCCTGCGGCCACCAGAGCCTTAATGGCCTCGGTACTGGCGAGTTCTAAAATCGGCTTGAGCGTTACCCCGCGTTTGACGGCAGCGAGTTCCAGCACCGTGCGGGTGCCGGAACCGGGTTCCCGGATGATTAACGGTTCTCTGACCAGCATTTCCAAGGTGATGCGCTTGCGTGTGGTCAAGGGATGATTCGTGGGAACAATGGGAACCAACTGATCTTTCCAGAAGACCCGGCTGGCCAATTCAGGATGGTCCACCGAGCCTTCGGTAAATCCAAGGTGCAGCGTGCCATCCAGCAAGGCTTGCTGAACTTCTGCAGTATTTGCAATACGCACGGAAAGCTGCACGCCGGGATGCGCCTGCCGATACGCCGCCAGCAGTGGAGGCAGGAGATACGCACCGATGGTCGTGCTGGAACCAATGGCCAGGCGGCCTTGTTTAAGATCCCGTATGTCGGCCAGGGCATGTTCGGTTTCTGAAAAGAGATCAGCAAGACGGCGCGCATACGGCACGAGGGTGACGCCCGCGTCCGTTAAAGCGATGCCGCGGGGTCGGCGATCCATAAGCCTTACCCCCAGCGACTTTTCCAATTGCGCCATCTGCATCGAAACCGCAGGCTGGCTGATGCCTTGAAGTTTAGCACCCGCGCTGAACCCGCCCGAATCAGCCACGGCCAGAAATGTCATTAATCGCTCATACGTCATGGCATAACAATAACTGATGATTGATATTATAGCAATTTATTCGACTGATATACTGGCAAGGTCTATGATGGCACCGACCTGGAGGGATGTGCTTAGCCCTTGCACGATGATGGTTTCAGGAGTTTGATGATGCCCCCGCTGGATGAAGAAGAACAGGCCATTGCGTTAGATTTACAGACTTCGGCCGTCAGGCCCATGGATGCACTTCTGCGTTTGTTTGACGCGATTAATCGACCGGTATTTGTACTGGCCATCGTGTTTTGCCTGTCACCATGGGCCTCAGCACCCATAGCCCTGGCGTTGGGCATGGCTCTGGCGTTGACCATCGGTACGCCGTGGCGCACCACGGCCCACAAGACCGCAAAACTCATGCTGCAGTTTTGTGTGGTGCTGCTGGGATTTACCATGAATCTCCATACCGTTCTGGCGGCCGGGGCGGCAGGGGCCTTGATGGCGGCAGCGAGTATCAGTGTGACCTTTCTGGCCGGATGGCTGCTGGGACGCTGGCTTAAAATTGATCCGCAGACATCATGGCTGATCAGTTCCGGCACAGCCATCTGCGGCGGATCAGCCATCGCCGCCGTGGCTACGGTGCTGGACGCCGGTGAAAGTCAGATGACGGTTTCAATGGGCACGGTATTTCTGCTCAATGCTGTCGCGTTATATTTATTTGTGCCCATCGGCCATGCGCTACATCTCACGCAGTATCAGTTTGGCGTGTGGGCAGGCATATCCATACATGATATTTCATCGGTCGTGGCGGCCTCATCACGTTACGGCCCCTCAGCTCTGACGACGGCAACAGCTGTGAAACTTTCGCGGGCATTATGGATTGTTCCGGTGTCCATGGTTTTTGGGTGGTATGCCGGACGCATTGCCCGCAGCGAGCCGGCGGCCTTGAAAAGCGAATCGATCGGCAATAAACCATCGGATGCGCCGGCTCGCAAGGCCAAAGTGCATGTGCCCTGGTTTATCGGGTTATTTCTGGCGGCGTCACTATCACGGAGTTTCATCCCGGCAATTGATCACGCGGCACCGGATATCAGCCATCTAAGTGAGATCGGTTTAACGGTCACACTGTTTCTCATTGGCGCGGGGCTTTCGCGCGCTACGCTGAAAAAAGTCGGCATTCGGCCGATGGTTCAGGGCGTGCTGCTGTGGCTGCTGATGGGCGGCGGCACGCTGGTGCTGATTTTGCTGCACTAAGGCCCACCGGTGGATAAATCCACCGGCTAACATACACGCATACCGCACCGTGTCGGTGTTCTTAATTTATTTTGGCGTATGTTAGCCGGCACATTGAATTTGCCGGGGGCGGCGGGCGTCGCAATTCCCGCGCCCGGGCGACGATGCGGCCCCATTTTCGCGGGCGATGGCGGGCACAGCGAACAACAAACCACGATCGCAGCGCCGGCGGGGTCCGGAAAATGGGACGCCGTTACCGTCGCCGCGCCCCGCCGTTCGGCTGCCGAAGGCGCGTTGTCCCCAAAGACTTATAATGCGATATAATAGATCCATGGGTACTTTTATGGAGTAAATATTGTTAGACCCCCTTATTGGACAAATTCTTGACGTACTGGCCGCCGCTGATGGCGGGCCGGTTTCGCTGCGCGATATGATGACGCGCCTGGACCTGGCCCCAAAACAACAGGAGCAACTTCATCATGCGTTAGATACGCTGATTACCGCGGATTGCGTGGTGCCAAAAGAGGATGGCCGGGCGATGGCGCTACCGGACATGAAGCAGCAGGCTGCGGGCGTTTTTCACGGGACCGGACGCGGATTCGGATTTGTTACGCCGCTGCGGCCCGACAAGCTTGGGGATTTATTTATCCCCCCTTCCGATACGCTGGACGCCATCAGCGGCGATCTGGTGATTATCCGCATTGTTGCGATAGACAAGCAGGATTCTCGCGGGCGCAGCCGCACCGGGCGCGTGATCCGTATCTTACGGCGCGGCACCAACCGCTGTGTGGGCACGTTGGCCCGGCAACTCAATGCGTGGGTGGTGATTCCGGATGGCTCGATTCTCAAGCAGCCGGTTTCCATACAGGACGCCTCCGCCAAATCTGCTTCAGAGGGTGACAAAGTAGTCGTGGAATTGCTGGAATTCCCGCGCGCGGGCAAACCTGCCGAAGGGGTCATAACCGAAGTAATTGGCCCGCACGGCGAGCCGGAAGTGGAACTGGCTTCCGTGATGAAGCAGTTCGATTTACCGATGGAATTTCCGCCGGAAGTACTGGAGCAGGCCGGAAAAGCCGCCCGCGATTTTGATACCGCATCACTGGAGGACAGAGAAGATATTAGCGATCTGGTAACGGTGACCATTGACCCCGACGATGCGCGCGATTTTGATGACGCCATCACCCTGCAACTGCTGGATCATAGTGAAGAAAAGCCGGTGGAGGATCTACTGGGTCCAGCCAAGCGCGATCAGCCCGGCACTGCGGTGTGGGAACTGGGTGTGCATATTGCCGATGTTTCACATTTTGTCGCCGTGGAAAGCCCGCTGGATTTAGAGGCCCGGAGACGCGGCAACAGCATTTATTTCCCGCGGCACGTTATACCCATGCTGCCGGAGGTGCTGTCCAACGGCGTCTGTTCTTTGCAGGAAAATAAACCGCGCTTAACCAAGAGCGCTTTTATCCGCTACGACCGGCATGGACATGTTGTTTCCACACGCTGCGCGAATACCATTATTCGGTCGCGCCGGCGCTTTACCTATACGCAGGCGCAGGCGATTATTGATGACGCCAGGGGACAGGGGCGGCCCTACGCCAAGGGCCTGTTGGAATCGCCACCGGATCCGAATGTGCCGCAGGTTGCCGCACCGATACGCGACTTACTGGTGAACATGGATCGTCTGGCGCGGGCCATTGAACAGCGGCGGCTGGATCAGGGAATGATCGTGCTGGATTTGCCGGAAGTGGAACTGGTGATGGACGGCACCGGTCGGGTTATTGACGCCCATCCCGGCGACGATGCCTACACCCATAAAATTATCGAAATGTTCATGGTGGAAGCCAATGAGGCCGTGGCGACATTTCTTACCAGCCGGAAGCTTAGCGTCCTAAGGCGGATTCACCCCGACCCCGACATGGACGCCAGTGAGAACGTGCGGCAATTTGTGCTTTCCACGGGACACAAGCTGCCGAAAAAACTGGATCGCAATGTAATTCGCGAACTGTTGGATTCCGTGCGCGGCACACCCCTGGCTTATGCGATCCATTTAAGCGTGCTTAAGACTTTCAGCACCGCAGAATATTCGCCTCTGGAACAGGGCCATTATGCGTTAGCCAGTGCGAATTATGCCCACTTTACCTCCCCGATTCGGCGCTATGCCGATCTGGTCATTCATCGTCTGCTGGATAGCGTTCTGACCGGCACGCGGAAAAAGACCGCGCGCGGCAAAAAACACCCCGTTAAGCCTGCGGCGACCGTTAGCACGGAAATTAACGCCCTGATGCCCATAACACTGGGCAATGTGCCGGACTACAACGCCCTGGTGCGCCTGGCGCGGCATTTGTCCTTTACCGAACGCCGGGCACAGGATGCCGAGCGCGAATTGCGGGCGGTGAAAGTTCTGGATTTACTTTCCCAGCATATCGGGGATGTCATTGACGGCGTGGTGACGGGCGTAAACAATTCCGGCGTATTTGTGCAATCCACCCGATTCCTGGTGGAGGGGCAGATACGCATGAATGATCTGCCCCCGGATTACTGGATTTACGACCAGCGCACGGCGTGCCTGCGCGGCCAGCGTTCCGGGCGGCGAATCACGTTGGGTGATCTGGCCCGGGTACAAATTGTGGCGGTGAACATTTCCTCACGCCGCATGGAAGTGCGGCTGATTGAACACGGCTCAACGATTCACGGTGAAAAGCACCTGCGGAAAGTTGAACCCGCGCGTGCTCCCAAGCCGGGAAAAATTCAGGAACCCGGCGACCGCACGCCTGAGCGACGTAAGCATAAACACGGCAAAGAACCATCCAAGGATGGGAAACGCTCCAAACGCTTCGGCCGGCGAAGACGCGGACGGTAAATAACAGTACCAAGACATTTCCCGATTTGTGCCGCAGTCTCACCGGACGACCCGGCAAGTCGGGTTTTGGGGAAGCTATTCGGGACGCGTTCCTCTGCGGCCCGCGCGGCAATAAGGTATTACCGCAGCTTTCCCAAATAGGTTGCATTTTGCACATGGGATTCTGATCATGAAATCCGCATCGCGCAGGACATTATTAAACATTCTTTATCGAAGCTGCTGCCGAAATAATCAATCGGCAACAGGTGGACCGCTGGAAGCGACGCGCGTGGTCGTGATCCGGTTTGATGAAATCGGGGATCTGATTCTTACGCTGCCGTTTCTGCGGGAATTGAGACGGTCCCTGCCCAAGGCTCGCATTGCGCTGGTAATCCGCCCGGCTCTGGTGAATCTGGTGGAATTATGCCCCTATGTTGATAGCGTCGTTGCCTTTGCCCCCAAATTTGGCTTTCGGCCCGGACGATTAAAAGCTCTTTTTGACCTGCGGCGGCAGGTGACAGCTGCGCTTGGCGCACCGCCGCAGCTTGGAATTCTGCCGCGGTTTGATGCCGATTTCAGCCGCGGCTTAATCGCTTTGCTGGCAACCGGTGCCCCGCAGCGGATTGGCTTTTCCGAATCAGCCACGCCTGAAAAAGCACACGCCGATGCCGGCACGGACCGATTCCTGACGCATCCGGTTCAGCCCGAGGGTGCAGATATGCACGAAGTAAAACGCAATTTGTCCTTGCTTACGGCGCTTGGTGCTGCGGTTGGCAGCGACCAGCTGCAGCTATTTCTATCTCCGGAGGATAATAGAAAAGCGGATGCGCTGTTGGCGCGCGGCACCGAGAGCACAGTATGGATCGGACTGTGCGCCGGTGCCAGCACCGAGCGAAAAAGGTGGCCAATAGATCGCTACCTGGCCGTGGCGAAGTTTATTGCAGACGATTATCCCAATGCTGCAATGGTGGTGGTCGGCGGCCCGGGAGATCGGGAAGTTGGGGAGCAAATGGTGCAACACCTTCGCGGGCGCGGCTTAAATGTTGCGGGGGCCTTAACCCTGCGGGAAACGGCGGCAGTTCTGGCGAAATGCGCACTTTACGTAGGAAATGATACGGGACCCATGCATATCGCGGCTGCCGTCGGGGTTCCTGTCGTCGCCGTTTATGCCGATCCAGCACCGCCATCACCTCCAAAACTTGCAGGTAACACCGAGAAAACTCCGGCACGTTTTGATCCATGGGGCGTCCCTTCCCGGACCGTTACACCGGGCGGCGGCGCGGCAGCGGTTGCTGCCGCCCATGCTTCGACCGCAAGTGCAATTACTGCTGTGACGGTTGAACAGGTGATACAAGCCGTTAAGGAATTATTGCCGCGTATACCGTCCTAGGCGATACGCAAGGCAACAGCGACTATATCGGTACGCCCATCGCCATGATAATAAGACAGAATCATCGGATCGGCCGGGCGGCAATATTCAGCGGCGAAATATCCGCTGGCGGCGGAAAGGTGGTTTGATCGCCGGCATCTTTATATGCCGTGAAGTCGTAGCGACATAACGAATTGAGATAATTCGTCAGCGATTCCAGGGAGTCACCAGCCGAGGCTACACACGCGCGATTCCACTCGAAAAACAAATAGGGCTTGAAGCGCCGGATGAATTCCGCGGCTCCGGTGAACACGGATTTTTCATGGCCTTCCACATCGACCTTCAGCACAATTCGGTCGGCGCCGGATATAGCGGGCATATCTGATAATGCATCATCGAGCTTAAAGCATGGCACATTCAGCGTCTTTATTTTTGATTTGTCGCTTCCGAATTCCTTCGCCAGATGATCCGAAAGTACGGACGATGAACCGGACTGTTCCGGCACGATATTAAGTTGAATGGTGCCGGCAGTGTCGCTGACGGCGGCGGAAAATATCCGCACATTGTCCAGATTATTAAGTGCGGCGGTCGCCGCCGCGAGTTGGGCCAACTGCGGGTTGGCTTCAAATCCGACCACTTGTCCTTTTCCGGAGATAAATTTTGCAATATTCGCCGCATACATACCTCCATTAGCACCGACATCAATGTAACAGGGGCGCGACGAGCCGTGAAACAACTGTCGCAGCAGCAGCAAATTGGCACCTTGCACATCCGGCCATAGGGATAACGACAGACTGGTATGATCAAACGCATTGCCTACATAGCGGGTGTCACCCCATGTGCGTCCCCGGAAATAGGGTTTATTTTTACTGAGAAACTTAAAGAGCTTGGTACTATTGGTACGGATGCCCTTTCGGCTTAACAGGGGCAAAAGAAATTGGCCGAGGGTGAATTTTAATTCCAATGCGGAAAGCTGCTCTTGATTATCCAGCAGGGCTTCCTGCAATTTCTGTAAGGGCATGAAACATCTGCTCCGATTAACAGCATTTTCCGGACTTTTATAACAGCGCATGGTAGTTGGCGCTCTTGCAACGGTCAAATCCCGCGTATGCCCCCGGGCACCCTATGATGGCCCTGACCATCATCGGTTCTTGGTCTGATTTTCAAATCGGCAATCGCATCTTAAATCATCCCGGTCATCCGCCAGCAAGCGAGCCGGCCTGAATCCGCCTGTTAGCAGCACCGACGCCGAGATATAATAACTCCACCCACGAATAGGAAGGTAAATGAGAACCGAAAACCAGCCTCTAAATCACCGCCAGGACAGGAATTGTAAAAGGCATGTAAATGCGCAATCACGGCTCACACGCCTGTTGACGCGCTGGCCTTTCTGGATATGTGCGGTTATTGCCGCTGGAATCGCCTGGAGAGTTCTGGATTATTACCTGCGCTATCCGGTGTGGACGGATGAAGCATCGCTAGGCTTGAATATCATCCATCGCTCGTACGCCGGACTCTTGCGACCATTAAATTTCGCTCAGGTAGCCCCCCTGTTTTTTCTCTGGACCCAAAAATTTATTATTGATCACTTAGGAACTTCGGCATTGAGCATCCGATTCCTGCCTTTTGCGGCCGGCGTGGCGTGCCTCCCGCTGGCGTGGATGGCATTTCGCCCGGCATTCGGACCGCGCGCCGCTCTGGTGGCAACGGCATTGATCGTCTGCTCCCTGGCACCGGTACGCCTGACCTGCGACGCCAAGCCCTATTCAATTGATTTGCTGTTCAGCCTGATCTTCGTTGGTGCGATGGCACGTTATCTCATGGCCCCGGGACGCCGGCGCTGGCTGATTTTTCTTTGCGTGCTGACGCCGGTGGCAGTGGGATTTTCATTTCCCTGCCTCTTCGTGCTGGGTGCCTCAAGTCTTGCGGCAGGCTGGCAAGTGTGGCGCAGAGGAAAGTTTCGCGTATTGCCGGTGTGGATTGTGCTTAATATCCTGGCGGTACTGGCCTTTGCAATAAATTATCATTGGATCATCCATCCGCAAAGTCTGAAAACTCAGTCCTATATGGACAGCTTCTGGAAGCATCAGTTCCCACCCCATAACCTGGGAATATTCTGGTGGCTGATTAAAGCCAGCGTGTCCGAAATGATGTCCTATCCCTTCGGCAGAAATTATGGATTCGGATTGATTCTGGCTCCCCTATGTCTGATCGGAGCTTTGCGGCTGGTTCGTTCCCGAGGTGCCGCTTGGGGTATTCTATTGGCCGGGCCATTCGCTTTGACGTTTCTGGCATCGATTTTCCGACATTATCCCTTCGGAGGAGCCATCCGCCTGCAACAACAATTGCTGCCTTCCATCGCGATACTCTCCGCGTGGGGACTGCGAACCGTCCTGACATTGGTTTTTCATAACCACGTGGATCGAAAAGTCGCGCGTGCGGTGGTGATAGGCACCGCGGTTGCGCTGGTGGGCTATAC
>JAJZGH010000190.1 GCA_021798635.1 Planctomycetota bacterium
ATATGCTCCCGATTCTCGGCAAGGTCGCGGAAGCCGGCAAGGCACTTTTGATTATCGCTGAAGATATTGAAGGCGAAGCCCTGGCCACACTGGTGGTCAATAAACTTCGCGGCACCCTGAAAGTGGTGGCCGTCAAAGCCCCCGGCTTTGGTGATCGCCGCAAGTCCATGCTGGAAGACATTGCCATTGTCACCGGCGGCAAGGCTATTTTTGAAGAACTGGGTGTTTCTCTGGAAACCCTGGACCTCAAGGACCTTGGAAAAGCCAAGAAGGTGCACATCGAAAAAGAAGCGACCACCATTATTGAAGGTGCCGGCAAAGGCGACGCCATCAAGGGCCGCATTGAACAAATCAAGAATGAAATCGACCGCACCACCAGCGACTACGACCGCGAGAAGCTCCAGGAGCGTCTGGCTAAACTCGCCGGTGGCGTGGCCCTGATTAAAGTCGGTGCCCCAACCGAAGCGGCCATGAAGGAAAAGAAGGCTCGCGTTGAAGACGCCCTTCACGCCTGCCGCGCAGCGGTTGAAGAAGGCATCCTCCCCGGCGGCGGCGTAAGCGTGCTGCGGGCAATTCCTTCCATCGACAAGCTCAAGCTCGATGGCGATGAAAAGATCGGTGCTGATATTGTTAAGCGGGCACTGTTTGCTCCGATCAAACAGATTTCTGAAAATGCCGGCATTGATGGCAGCATCGTGGCGCAAAAGGTTCAGGAATCCAAAGAGACCAACTTTGGTTTCAATGCGTTAACCCATGAATACGGTGATATGCTCAAAATGGGCGTCATTGTTCCAACCAAGGTTGAACGCACCGCCCTGACCAACGCCGCATCCATCGCCAGTTTGCTGTTGACCACCGATGCGGTTATCAGCGACTTGCCCAAGAAGGATGACAAGAAGGCGGGCGCTAGCGACCACTCCGACGAGTATTGAAAATCGTAAATCAACGCTCCGGTTAAGGGGACAACCTCCGAAACCGGACGTTTTTTACATGCAGCCCGCGCGGCCCGTACAACCGGACGCGCGGGTTTTTTTTATTCCGCCCCTCTGCCCCACGCCGTCACGGCATACCCCAATTTCCTGCTGGGACAGCGAACTATGGCTTTTCCAGCAGGGCAAACGCGGCGTTCGCGGCTTGCACGGCTTCGGAAAGGGTGGGGGCCGTGTGGATCATGTGGCCCATCTTGCGGCCCGGCCGCGGTGATTTGCCATACAGATGAATCATGCCCCGGCCATCGGCGAGAACTTTGGCGAAATCCGGTTCTCCGTGTACCCATAAGTCGCCCAGTAAATTGGTCATCACACCGGGTTGCAGGACTTGAATTTCCGGTAGCGGCAAGCCGCAAATGGCGGCAATATGCATTTCAAACTGACTCCGGCTGGCCGCGCGCAGGGTCACATGCCCGGAATTGTGCGGGCGGGCCGCCAATTCATTAATGAAGACATCTCCATCCGGAAGTATAAACATTTCCACCGCCAGCAGGCCCACCACGCCCAAGGCTTCCGCCGTGCCCCGGCCTAGCTCAATCGCCTTGGCTACCGTAGCGGGCGGGAAATCTCCGGGCATGCGGGTTTGAAATAAAATCCCCCGGCGATGTTCATTTTGAAAAACCGGGAAATGTGTCATGCGGCCATCCGCCGATCGCGCCACGATAACCGAGGCTTCAGCTACAAAATCAATACCGGCTTCCAGCACCAGCGGTGTGGATCCCAGTGCTTCCCAGGCATCCGCGGATTCTTCGATAGAATGCAGCCACCGCTGGCCTTTACCGTCGTAACCGCCCCGGGCGGTTTTGGCCACAATCTTTTTGGCTCCTGCGGCAAATAGCGTTTCCGCCGCTTCACTCATCTGTTTGGCAGATTCCGCGATGGCAAACGGGCCAACCGCCAGGCCATGATCACGGAGGAACATCTTTTCGAGCCGCCGATCGCGCACGGTCCGCTGGACCTCCGCCGAGGGTGCGACGCAGCAGGGCGTATTGGCGGCAGCTTCCAGGGCCGCCGGATCAATGGATTCCGCTTCAACTGTCACCGCCGCGCTTTGCCGCGCCACCCGCGCTGCCGTGGCCGGTTCACCGGGATCGGCAATCAGGTGATGATCCGCCCAACGCCGCGCCGGATCGGTTTCATGGCTGGAAACGCAAAACGTGCGGTAACCCATGCGTTTAGCGGCTTCGCACAACATGGACCCAAGCTGTCCGCCTCCCAGTATGGTAATAAGTTCCGGCGGAAGAATGGATTTGTTCGCGATGGAATTAAATTGTGACTTCATGGGCACCTGTTTGGTTTCCTGTAGCAAGAAAGTCTGTACGCATTAAACCTGATGCGGCGTCGCGGATTTGTCATCTAATGTTTCACCACGCACTTTTTCGGTGATGGATGTGCGATACGCGGCATAGCGGTTGCGAATTCCTTCATCGGATAATCCTAATATTGCCGCCGCCAGCAGCGCCGCATTGATCGCCCCGGCTTTGCCGATGGCCAACGTTCCTACCGGCACGCCGCCAGGCATCTGTACGATGGATAGCAGTGAGTCCAACCCATTAAGGGCGGCGCTTTGAATCGGTACTCCCAGCACCGGCAGAGTCGTTACCGCGGAAACCATACCCGGCAGATGCGCTGCCCCCCCGGCACCGGCAATAATAACGCGAATTCCTCGCGCCGCAGCCTGCTGCCCATACGCAATCATATCCACCGGCATCCGATGGGCTGAAACCACTTTGGCCTCAAAGGGTATTTCCAGCAGGGCGAGCGTTTCCGCCGCATGTTGCATGGTGGGCCAGTCAGATTTACTTCCCATCGCAATGCCCACCAAGGGCTTTGGAGACGCTTTTACGCTTGTCATAACTGCTCCCAGCAAGCCGCCGCAATATGCCGAAGCACAATCCTCAGCACGTGCACGTACTATAACATTTTTCCCCAATCGCGGCCCGCCACGAAAGGTGACGGGTGACAGGGTACAGACAGGATTGCCGGATGCTCAATTCCCCATTTCCTATTTCCGCTGCAACTCGCTGGATATATTGGCGCTTTTGTGGGAAAATGAAAAATTGGAATCGGTTGAACCCTCCGGATCACCGGGGTTCGGAATCTGAAATTAACCGATTTACGGAGAATTTATTTGACACGCAGGGCGTGGGCGGATAAAAAACACCTGATTTAACCGCGGGGCGGATGTCTTGCTTTGGAGGCTATTGCATGAAGCGGTACGCGGCACTTTTACTTATCGTTGGCGCAGCGGCGATGTTGCCGATGTTGGCGGGATGTCAAACCCTCACCGACACACCGGGACAAAACGCTGTTCGCATTCACCACGCCATGGCAACAGATTGGCTACAGGTTCCGGATAATCTGGAGCAAATTCTGATGCTTAATCGGCCGACGCAGTTGTCTGACAAACCTGTGCCGTCGCAGTAACGGGTTTTTGCCTGTTTATTCGCGTCGCCAAGGCATTGAGATGGTTGGCCGCCGGACGTTGAATCCTTTCTATTTTTACGTCGGACGTTCGAGACTTTTGGACTGCTTTCCTGACTTGTTGCCCGGTCGATTGTCGCATGCAGACCAATGCCCCCAAGTTTTATTGGCCGGTTTTCATTTTTGAGCCGATAATGAATGGGTTGGCCCGATAGGCGGATCGCCGATTGTAAAAATTGGTGATGTCCGGGCGGCGGTTTTCAATGCCGCCGCTGCCATGCGGATTGGATGTGGTGTCTTAGCAGGCATTTTTGTTGCCGAGGGGTTTCTCTAATGATGAAACGTTTTCTTCTTTTACCGTTAGCGTTAGCCGGTTCTCTCTGGCTTGGCGGGTGCAGCAGCCAAACCAGCCCATCTACCGCCATCAGCCATTATGTTCACGGTCAGTTGGACGCTGAAAGCGGAAAGACGCAAAAGGCCTTGGCCGAATTGACCCAGGCGATCAAACAGAATCCCAATATGGTTTTGGCGTATGAAGCCCGTGGCGATATTTATCGCAAACAGGGGAAAGTGCATAACGCCATTCATGACTATCAGCACGCAGTAAAATTAAATCCCAAAAGCTTCCACGGCTGGTATGAACTTGGCGTAAGCTATCAGGCGGTCCATAACTTTCAAAGTGCCGTTGCCGCTTATCAGCACTCGTTACAGGTTGAACCGAAAAATCCCAGCGCGACGATGAATCTCGCTGTGGCATACGCCCAGACCGGCCAGCCGATCTTCGGCGTTATTTATGGTCGCCGCGCCCTGGCCAATGGGGCACGGTCATTTTCTTCGCTGGCCAATCTGGGTGCCATATACGCCGAGGCC
This sequence comes from Planctomycetota bacterium, assembly GCA_021798635.1. The sequence continues at coordinate 4,284 of JAJZGH010000190.1, forward strand.
GCCAATGTTGACCCGCATTATGGCCGAAAAGCTCTGCATTATTTCAAATCCAGCTTGGAATTAAAGCCCCATCAGTCCGCAATATATCTGGACATGGCGGCGGTGTATCTCAATGGTAAGCAGTATGCCATGGCATCGCGGGTGCTCAAGACCGCCGGCAAACTTGCTCCGTCCGCATTGGTGCAGGAGCGCCTGGGGTATGCCTATTACCGCATGGGAAATTTGCCCAAAGCCAAGGCCGCTTACCATGCCGCGTTGAAGCTTGATGCCAATTATGCACCCGCGCTCAACGGCTTGGGGGTTGTAGATATGGCCATGGCCTTACAGTCGCAGGGTGGTGATCGGGCGATGCGCCGCAAAGCGGTTGCTTACTGGCGTAAGAGCTTGGAGCTCAATCCGGATCAGCCGCTGATTGCAAAGCTGGTCAAGCATTTTTCGCAATCATCGCAATAAGGCCGGGAAAACGGGTCTGTGCTAATCACCGCCCCGGATCCACGCGAGACAGGAATACAAAACGCATGAATCCGCTGGAACGACTGCGAAATAATATCCAAACGGTTTTCTTCGGACGCCCCGAAGTGGTCACGCATCTGCTGGTGGGGTTGCTGGCTCGCGGCCACGTGCTGATTGAAGATGTTCCCGGTGTGGGCAAAACGGTTCTCGCGCGGGCCTTGGCCCGCAGCATCAACTGCCAGTTCAGCCGCATTCAGCTTACACCCGATCTGCTGCCCAGCGATATTCTAGGTGTATCGGTTTACAACCAGGAGCGACAGGAATTCACTTTCAAGCCCGGACCTATTTTCGCCAATATTGTTCTCGCGGACGAAATCAACCGCACCACGCCGCGCACCCAAAGCAGTCTGCTGGAAGCGATGAACGAAAATTCCGTCTCCGTTGACGGCCAAACGCTTCAGTTGCCACGCCCATTTATGGTCGTAGCCACACAAAACCCCTTTGAATTTGAAGGCACCTATTTCCTGCCCGAAAATCAGTTGGACCGATTCCTGCTGCGGATTCAGCTCGGCTATCCGCAGCGCGACCGCGAATTAGCCATACTGCGTGAACAGCCGGGGCAAAATCGGCTCGATACGCTGGACCCGGTGCTTTCCAGCGAAGAAGTGGAAGCCCTGCAGGGGCAGGCCGCGCAGGTGAAAATTGATCCCCTGCTGCTGGAATACATGCTCGATATCGTCACCGCCACGCGCACGCATGAACTGCTGCACACGGGCATTTCGCCGCGCGGTTCATTGGCGTTGACTCACGCGGTGCAGGCTTTGGCGCTGGTGAACAAACGTGATTATGTGATACCCGATGACATCAAGGAAATGGTGGTTCCTGTTTGCTCCCATCGGGTTATTACCAAGAGTTACATGGCCAACGGGGACATCACAACCGCCGTTCGTATTATGCAGGAATTGTTGCAAAATATTCCCTGCCCCATGTAATGTTTTGCCCGGTGCTGCGCTGCGGACTTTGCAGCAAATTCACTATTTTCAAGGCGGTCGGCTGCCATGCGAAAACACCGGCACATGACGTACTACGAACTGACCTTTACGGGCTTTGTCTTCGCTGGCGTTACATGTTTTGTCCTCATCGCGGCGCTCAACAGCCAAAACAATATTCTTTTCTGGGCGCTGGGAATTGTGCTGGGTACCCTTTTGGTCTCCGCGATATTGGGCGACCTGCTGCTGCGGCGGCTGGAAGTTACGCGATCGGTCAGTGAACACGCGGTAGCCGGCGAGCCGATAGAAGTGCATTACCGCCTGGAGAATCATAAAATTCTCTGGCCTTCGTGCGCGATTCGCATTACCGAGGCGCGCTTTCTGGGAGCCGTATCGGTTATTCCCGAAGGATATTGCCTGCACCTTGGCCCGGGTCAGACCACGCTGGTGATGACCCATCTGGTGCCCACGCATCGGGGAATTATCGAACTGCGTGAACAGAGAGTCTGCTGTTCATTTCCCTTCGGCTTTTTGAACCGGGCTGTGCATGTCCGCGCACCACGCCGCATCACCGTCTATCCACGTATTGGCATGCTTAATCGCGAACTGCTTGCCCGTTCACGCACGTTTAGCGCCGGTGGATCAACGACTTCACCGCGCCGCGGCGGATCGGACGAATTTTTCGGCCTCCGGGAATATCGATCGGGTGATGCCATCCGCTCCATCCACTGGCGTCGCAGCGCTCACACCGGAGAACTAATGGTCCGGGAAATGACCACCGATACGCCGCCAACCCTGGTCGTCGCGCTGGATTTGCGCCCATGGGCAACTGTCCCCAACGGCCCGGCTCTGGCGGAGCGAGCCATTGAATTAGCCGCCGCATGGATGTGCCGTGGCTTAATGGACCACTTTTCCGTCGGTATGCAAATTACCGGCTACAGTCGATCGATACCCAGCCTGGTTACCGCCGGCCGCAGTCAGCGCCAGATACTTTTAGAAGCCCTGGCCACCATCGACCTCGCCGCCATCACGCCTGATGGACCTGCTACAACCAACGCCCAGGAAGACCGCACCTCCCGCGAGGCGGAATATGTGGTTATTGCGCTATCGGAAAAAGCCGCGCGGCTCGATATGGTGCCTGCCGGCTGCAACTATACACTTCTCTGTATGGATGATCCGGACAGCCAATACTGGCTCTATTTCCCATCCCAACCCGGCCCCTCCGCCGCGATGGCCGACTTCGCCGCCCCGGCTAAAAGCTCCCAATGAGCCAGCAAAATTGCCGCAGTACTGTCGCTTGCCCATCGCCGCCTATCCCAGCGGTGCAAAAAGGGCACGGAGTTCTTCATCACCGAGTTTCAACGGCGTTTGGCCGGTGTCATCCAGCAGGCCGGCGACCAGTTCGCGCTTGCGCTGTTGCAGGGCCTGGATTTTTTCTTCCACGGTGCCCTGCGTGATAAGCTTGTAGACAAAAACTGTTTTATCCTGACCGATGCGATGCGCCCGATCGGTGGCCTGATTTTCCACCGCCGGATTCCACCACGGATCATAGTGAATCACCGTGTCCGCAGCGGTCAGGTTTAATCCGGTCCCGCCGGCTTTAAGGCTGATTAAAAACACCGGCACCTCGCCACGCTGAAAACTGCGCACCGGTGTATCGCGGTCACGGGTGTCACCGGTGAGGCGCACAAATTTAATTTTCAACTCACCGAGCTTCTTTTCAATGAGTTCCAACATGCTGGTGAACTGGGAAAAAAGGAGAATTTTCCGCCCGTCTTCGATCATGGATGGCAGCGTTTGCGCCAGCCAGTCCAGCTTGGCCGATTCCGTAACCTTTTGCGCGCTGGCCAGCTTAAGCAGCCGCGGATCGCAACACACCTGGCGTAATTTCAACAGCGCTTCGAGAATAAAAATGTGGCTGCGGGCCAGACCCATATTGGCGATCTGATCCCGCACGTGGCTTTCCATGGTGACACGGATGCTTTCATATAAATCTCTCTGCGCGCCGGAAAGCTCAATTTCCTGAACCATTTCGTTTTTCGGCGGGAGTTCCAACGCCACTTCGCTTTTCCTTCGCCGCAGTACCAAAGGTGCAATGCGCTGAGCCAGTGCCTTGCGCCGTGAACTGTCGCCGAGTTTTTCAATCGGGTCGCGATATAATTGTCGAAACTGCCGATTATTTCCCAGAAAGCCCGGCATCAGGAAATCAAAAATCGCCCAGAGCTCTCCCAAGTGGTTTTCCATGGGTGTCCCGGTTAATGCCAGGCGGTGGCGCGTGACCAGTTTCCGCGCGGCCTGGGCATAAAGTGTATTGGGGTTTTTTACCATCTGCGCTTCATCGAGTATGACCAGATGATAAGGTTGCTTGGTAAGAAATTCTTCATCCCGGGCGAGCAACTGATAACTGGTGACAATCAGATCATATTGGCTCAACTGTTCAAAATGCTCTTTCCGCCCCGAGCCATGCAGGATCAGCACCCGCAAGTCCGGGGTGAAGCGCTGCGTTTCCTGCCGCCAGTTGCCCATGAGGCTGGTAGGCGCTACCACCAGCGCCGGCCGATCCAGCCGTCCGGCCTGCTTTTCACACAAAAGATGCGCCAGCGTTTGAACGGTCTTCCCCAGGCCCATGTCATCCGCCAGCACGCCCGAAAGACCGCAATCGCGCAAAAATTGCAGCCAAGTCAGACCCTGCTGCTGGTATGGACGCAGCGTGGCCGTCAGTCCCGGGGGCGGTTGTGTGGCTGTGGTGGACGCGGTGCGGATGCGTTCGATGAGATCGCGCACCTGCTGACTGCCCGACCATTGCCAGCCGTCAACGCCGGCAAATTGCGCCGCCCGCAGCCGATCCGCTCGCAACGGCCCGCTGCCGCTGGCATCAAATAATTCCAGCAGCAGATCACGAATGCGTTCCAGCCGCTCAGGTTCCAATCGCACATACCGTCCGTCGGGAAGTTGAATTTCCATCGGTTCTTTCAGAAACCGATCGCGTGACTGTTCCCCGCGTGCGGCAAATATTTTCCGCAGCAGCGGAACCAGGCTGATCCGCTGATTATCCACAACAATGCCCAGATCCACATTGAACCAATCGCTATTGGATTCACCAATGGCGCTGGTATCCATAAACCAGTCTTCAATTTCCGCGCGGCGCAACTTGCAGGAGGCGTCATATTCAATCGTCCAGCCTTGCTTCTCCAGGATCGGCATGGCTATGGACATCCAACTCTGCCAGTTTTTCAGATTGTTGAAATCCAGCGTCCATACATACTCTGTTGGGTAACTATTGGGGACCATCAAATCGCGTTCATCGGTCAAGACCAGTTGTGATGCTTTTAACTGATCGACGCGCCGTTGCTCGCGCTCCCTATCGCGACGGATCAAATAGCGCTGTCCATCAATAAATTTGTCAATGATGAACTCCGGATTGGTGGCTGCTATGCGCACCGGGCCGTAAATAAGATCAACCGTGCCCCAATGGACAAAGTCATCAATATCCGCAACGTCGTCATTGGTAAAACTCGCCGCGCCGCGCCACAAGCCGCTGTGCAGCGTCAGTACCGTCTGGGACAGTTTATCAAGCGTGGTAGCCTCGGGAATTGGCGGCGGCGCCGGTAAATGCACAGCCGTCGAAAAATCGGCCATCGCCTTATGGAATCGCGCTGCAATCGATGGAGCCGATAGCCACTTTTGCGCCACCTTGACAGGCACTTCCATTTTTACCGGCCCGATGATATTCGCCGGTGCATCCAGATACAGGATGGGAAAACCGGTAAAGACTTCCGCCGCCGGCGTAACAGTGATGTTGGTGCGCTGCCGAAGGTCGCTTTCCGTAATCCAGTCGGCTTTGCCCGGGCGGGCGTCGCCCCACGTCAGGGGTTGACCATGAAAGTCCCGGTAATAGCAGCGGCCGGTGGCGACCATTTTTTTCAGCATCTGCGTTGAAAATTCATCATGAATAGAGGCCGCGAGAATGGGATTATCCTGGTTAAGTCCCCGTAACATACGAAATATGTACACATCATCATCAGCCACCTCCCGGCTAAATTTTTTCGTAAAGGAAGGCATGTAGGGGCGCGGTGATGTGAGTGTGCCTCTTTTTGTCACCATCACTTTTAAGATGGCAAACTGCAATAGGTGATTCTTCTCATGGCGCGGCTCGAGCAGATAGATAATGCGTGTGCAGATC
>JAJZGH010000191.1:0-825 GCA_021798635.1 Planctomycetota bacterium
TGCTCCAGTCGCTTATACCAAAGCGCCAGGCCGTCGCGATCCCAGTACAGGATTTTCAGGCGATCTCTGCGGCGGGCGGTAAATAAAAACAGGTCCCCGGACAGGGGATCCGCCTGCATGGCCTGCTGCACAATCTGGGCTAGCGTATCAAAGCCCCAACGCATGTCCGCAGGGGTCAAGCACAGATATATCCGCATGGGTACGCAACGATCCATCTCCCGAAGGCTGGGCAGTGTGATCATCCTAAAGCCTCCACGGCCGCAAGTACTGATTGCAGTCCATGTGCCTCGGCGGGTACATGTGCGTGAACACAACGCCCATTGGCCAGATGGATATGAAGTTCAATCTGTGCAGCCAATGCCGTAACAGGCGATGCAGCCTGAGAGTCGGTAAGTGGGGATGCGTTGGAACTGACGCTTGCGCGGGTGGGTAAATCTTCGCCCGATCTGCCGGTGACGGCTGGTTGCGAAGAATGTACCGGTCGGCCATCCGTTACCGTCACCGGCAAGAATGCCACCGGTGCGTCGGCCGGTTGACTGGATTGCGATAACTTACGCTTCCAACGCCAAAAAGCCTTATCGCTGATCCCCTCCCGCCGGCAAAACGCCGCTGGCGTCAGACCGCTTTCACATTGCAGTTCCAAAGCCAACGCCCAGAATTCCCGCCCGTGATGCCTTGACCCAGGGGCCTGTTGTCCAACACGTTCCATCGACATCGCTTGTCTCCTTTTGCTTGCGACGCCAACAGATTCTCATATCCTCATTCACATTGGAAGACGGGGTTCGTAGGACGGACACCAGATACCAGCTTGTGCTTCTGCTTGTC
>JAJZGH010000191.1:835-9898 GCA_021798635.1 Planctomycetota bacterium
CTTTCCAGGATCCGATTCATTCGCGAACGGATCGTTCCGGCCTGCCAGCGAAGTTAGAGTGGTTCTCACGGTTCACAAAAATTACGTTCTGGGACGTGAGAATCTGTTGTATAACTTCGCCAGTGCGCCGTGCAAACGCAAGGGGTTCCGGCCGGCGGGAGGCCGGCCCCATTTCGCTGCCTACGAGGTTATTTACGGAGGCGGGACTTTAAGCTTGAGCGTTCCGGCCAGTTCGCCGGGGTGAGGATCTTCAGTTGGGGGGCGAGTTGGCGTAGCCGCTTAGCTTCAGGGGTATGAGCGTTGCGGAGCTTGAGCAGGCGCTTCTCCCAAGTGACCAGGTAGACCGCTTCCGCTTCGATGGCCAGATCAAAAAGATGATCATCCTTGGAGTGCAATGGGAGGAGGTGGAGTTGGGGGATACTCTCGAACCAGTCGGCCGATTCGAGGGCCTTTTGCAGGATGGCAGCGGCGTGTCGTGGGGTGAGGCTGGGCAGGCGGGCCTGAAGTTCGGGTCGGAAGAAAAGGTCGCGTAATTCCTCCAGCATCTGCCGGCTCATGGCCAGGCGGAGTTGACCCGAGGACAAGGCGGTAACCGTGGTATGTTGACGTTGGGGCGGCAGGGCGGCCCATTGGAGCATCACCATGGCGTCATAGAAGGCCCTGGGCGGCGGTGTGGTCAACCGTTTTTCTCCGACCGGACTTTGTCCAGCAGATCGCGGCCCAGATCGAGCCATTGTTTTTCGGTCACGCCACTGCGGGCGAAATCCCGCTGCACGGGGGCCAGGAGTTCTTCCAAGCCAGTGCTCTGCCACGCCTACAAATTAGGATTGACGGAGGGCCAAGGGGTTGTGGGCGCGAAGCGAGGAGGAAAGTGTATGGGTACATACATTGACGACGAGCGCCAAAGCTCACGGCCTCCTGACCCCCGCCCTGCGGGGTTGGCCGCAAACGCCCCATCTGCGGCGTCGCAGCAGCTCAAGGGGTCTATGGACCCGGTTTTCGCCGCTGCTTCTTGCATCTGGAGCCTTTGCGGCCAATCAATCCTAATTTGTAGGCGTGGCAGAGCACTGAGCCCTTGGACGGCCTGCAGGACGATTTTGGAGGCGTAGGCGCGCAGACGCTGGCCGTGGGCTTTGGCGCGGCAGCGGAGCTTGTCGGCCACCTGATCGGGAATGGAAATTACCACATCCATAGCTGTGATTATAGAATGCGCAGCCACGGGCGGCAACCGCTTTTTTACTGTTTTTTTACTGGGACGTTAGAACGGCTGGTCCAGGCCGTGGACCAGGCGGGCGGCGCGGACGGTGTTTTTCAGGAGCATGGCGATGGTGACGGGGCCGACGCCGCCGGGGACTGGGGTGATCCATGAGGCTGTTTCGGATACCGCTTGAAAATCAACATCGCCGACGGTTTTCGTAACGCTCTTGCCGGCGGCATCTGTTGCGGTAATGCGATTAATGCCAATGTCGATCACCACCGCGCCGGGGCTGACATGGCAGGGTTGAATGAGTCCCGGTTTGCCCACGGCGACGACCAGAATTTCCGCGCGTCGGGTGTGCCGAACCAGATCACGGGTGTGAATATGGCAGACGGTGACGGTGGCACCGCGTTCGGTAAGCAAAAGTGCGGCGGGGCGGCCGGCGATGCGACTGGCACCGACCACGGTAACCTCCGCGCCCTGCAACGGTACACCGGTCGTGTCAATAAGGGCCACTGCCGCCAGGGCGGTGCAGGGCGCGATGATGGGGTGTCCATAGAGCACATTGCCGATATTGGCGGGGTTGACGCCTTCAACATCTTTTAATATGTCGATATGATATTGTGTCTGCTGCGTGTTAATGTGCGGCGGCAGGGGCAGGTGTACCATGATGCCGGTAACGCCAGTGTCTTTGGCCAGCGTGGCCAGCACGGAATCAAGTTCCGCCTGCGTGATGTGATCCCCAAGTTCATGAAGTTCATACTCCACGCCGGCCTGGGCAAAGGTGCGGGCCTGATTATCAGCATAAACGCGGGCGGCCGGGGAACTGCCGACCAGAACCGCGGCCAGGCGTACGGACCGATTCATCGCCTTCAGGGCTTGAACGTCGCTGGAAACCTGCTCTCTGATTTGTGCAGCCAGTAATTTGCCGTCAATAATCCGGGCGGTCATGCCACGTCCTCATTACGCCGGGCCATACAGGCACGGGTCCACGCCGATGGTGCCAATCAGAGATTGAAGATAACCGCCCCGGCTGACAATGGCGAGTTGCTCCTGGGCTTTGGCCAGGCGGGTGGAAAGCTGTAATTCCTCCAGACCGGTTTCATCGCTGGTTTGCTCCATATAGGCTTTGAGGTAGGCCACGTGGCGGGTCCAAAGGTTGATATCCACCATTTGTTTAGCGGCCAGACGTTTTTTATACCAGTCACTGGACATGACCTGATCGCGTGTGAACATGCGGCGGATTTCCGGGTGGCGAATATCTTTGCCTTCAAAATGGCCATGGGCCATGATGTGCAAAATCGCCTGAATCGGCGGGCACGCCAACTGCACCGAGCCATCTTCAAAATATTGCAACGCCACGCGCTGCTGGGCTTCGGCGATGTTCATAATGCCATCCACAAATACATCCAGCCCCTGAAGTTCCGGCTTGAGAACGGCATCATCAAACACGCGGGCCGGGTTATCAAAAATGCGGCCCAGGAATGTCCGCATGAAGCGTGCAGTAACGCGATAGCCCAGGCGGCTGGCGGGTATGGTTTTGCCTTCGTATTCAAAATCTTCCATTTTCTCAAGGTATCCGCCCGCAATGAGAAACGCGGGATTGCGTTCCTGCGGCTTGAGCCGACACCAGAGTTCGGGAATCAGCAGGCTGATGTCATGGCCAAAGCGGCGCTTGGGGCCGGCGTAGCCTGCCGCGGAAGAAAAGCCGGCCAGATCCGTCAGCACGTAACTGACTAAAGCGGCGTTGAGATCGGCGGTGGTTAGCAGGGCGTTAAATGGACCTTTCGTTAAGGCCCCCTCACTTCCGGCACCGGTGGTTGACGGGCTGGCTCCGGTAAGGGAGCAGATAAAATCCATAAACAGTTCAGGCAATTCCTGATAATGTATGGGATTGTATACCGCCAAGGCCCGAATGCCCGCTTTGGTATCGGGCGGATTGTTACGGCGGCCCAAAAGTACTGCGTCAACCGGGAATACAATGGGCACATTCAGCGGCAGCGCTCTAGCCAGGCGGACGCCCATCTGGGCAAGGTATGTCTCCCGTGGGCGGGCCAAATCCGGCCGGTACTGAAGATAGCGTGGATTTTTGCTGGGTTTTCCATCCACAATCCGCGGATGCGCAGAGGAAACAACATAGCCGCGTCCGCTGTTGGCGGCTTGCCGTAACATGCGTTTAAGTGGTTCGGTATAGGCGTCAAATTCGGTGATTCGATCCACGATCTGTCCGACTGCCGCGGAATCCAGCGGTTCATAGTTGGAGAGGAAATTGTCATCCTTGGCCATATCTATTTCGGTCTGTTTATCCAAGCCGGGATAAACCGCATCATCCGGTCGCTGGAATAATCGCGTTTCTGCGTTAATGGTTAATTTGACCGATGGAGCGTCGGTGGAACTGATACGGAAGGGCAACAGGCGGGCGGGAATTACCGTGGAGGCGGTGATGTCATCCTCCATCTGCACCTTGGCGGCGGGAAAAAAATCCTGCCGGACTTTAAAGGTGTTCCACGCACCATTGGGCAATAGTCCCACGCGCAGATACGTTCCCGCAGCCTTGCGGTCATCCATTTTCAGTTCATGGCCCAATTCGCCATTGATAATGTCCACGGAAAAATGATGCCGCCAGTTGTCGCCCCATTCCGGCTGATACAGCCGCTTGATAAGAAATACCAAGGCCAGAATATTAACCGGAATGGCGGTCAGCCAGCGGTTGTATTCATCGGTGTAATCCGCACTGGGCGTAAGGAGTTTAATAACGCTGCCCAGAGACCGGCGCGGACTGAGAATCGGGCGGCTGGCCGTCGCGGCATAATCATGCGGTTGCTTACCGGCCACCCAGCGGACGGAATGATCTTTATTGAGAATGGCCTGTACTTCATGAAGGTCCGCTTCAAGGTTATTGATGTAAATCGGGCCATAGATCATGTAATCCGCGAGGCTTTTACTGATTTCGCTTTTGCCCCCTCCACTGACCGTGCAGGGCTTATGGCAGAAAGTTCCTTCAGCGGTGGTGACAACAATCCGGAATCTCTCGGAGCCGGGATGCTTATTAAGAAAGAGCTTTTCCCCGGAAGGAGTCAAATATATTTTATCCGCCAGCAGAGGAATATGGTGTTCCTTGCCATCCTTTTTCCACGTTATGAGAAGTTTATATAAATCCATGTGAACTTCGTGGGGCAGGTAAATAATGTCCGGATAGCGTTTATCAATGCCATACCCTTCCGGCATAACGGTCATGATGGTGCCATAATCCCGCATCACATCTTCAAAGGTTCGACCGTTCCAGTATTTTTCGCGGTGCGTGTATTCGGTGCCCAGGCTGTAACTGGCAAAGGCCACCGCGCCGCCGGCGTGTTCCTCTTCGGCGTTGCCCAGCAGGTCAGCGGCAAAGCTGATCTGAGTTTTCACTTCTTTTTTACAGTAGCCGTAGTAGTTGTCGGCAATGAGTGTGACCATCACGCCGGCGGCGCTGCGGCAGGTAAGCTTAAACGCTGACCCATCATTATAACGCTCATCCGCCGTTTTCCAGCACATGCCGTCGCGCTTTTGCCGATCTGTGGCATGATCCCAATGGGGCAGGCCGAGTTGTTTTTTTGTGTGTTGGGTGAGGTGGGGGGCCAGTATGACGCAGCCGGTGTGGCCGGTCCAGTGTTCAACATCCAAAGCGGCATCATTTTCCGGCAGGGCCGGGTCGCCCGCGTTACCAAAAATGGACTCAACGAAATCCAGATTGCTGACCAGACTGCCGGGGGCGAAAAAATGAATTTCCATTCTTTTTTCGGGACTTACGCCCGGCACTTCCGGTACAACGATGGGCCGCAACAGCAGTGAGCAGAAGACCGCCACGCCGCCGGGCACATCGACAGTGTACGGCAGTGTGAGCAAGTCACGGGGCGGATTAAGAGCCTGCTGAAATAAGGCCGCGTAAACTGCGGGGGGCACGGCAATTTTGTCCGCCGGTACGGGCAGGCCGCAATCTGTAACGTGAAATGTTCCTTTGGTGGTCCGGCGGTCGCTGCGCGGGTTGTGCAGAACACCGTTGCGCAGGCGATAACTTGACACGTAGGAGCTTTCAATATGATCGCTATGGCGGGGCAGAGAAAGTTCCCGGGCAATGCCGGGGCGATTAAGGCTGAAGGTCAAGGCGGGCAGACGCAGCGGTTGAGACAGGGGGCCAAGCTGACGGTTCAAAAACGCTTCGATGCGCTGATCCACGGGGACGCGATAGTCTTTCAGCAGTCGGCTTTTCTGGCGGAAATTGGCCAGAAGCCCATCCGCCAATTCGTCCAGCGCGCCATCGTGGTGGTCTTCATTGATGGAGGCCAGGCCCAGGGCTTTAAGCCGCAGACGAATGTATCCGGCAAGATTGGCACGTTGCGAGGCGGGGAATAAATTGGAATCCGGTTTTGTTACGGCGGTCATAGAAATAAGGCCTTTCAATCAACCCTCGAATCAGGTACTACTCTTCACCGCCACGTGAATATAGTGTTCCGGGCAGGGCCTTGGCAAGTGTCGGCACATTAAAATTTGGCTCCATCGGTTATCATGCGGGAGATTCCGGCGATGGTCGGGGTATTGGCCGGTGACGGTTCTGGAGAAAATTTATGTCGGAGGCGGCGACCTCTTTGCCGGATAAATCCATGAATCCCGGGAAACCTGGGCGAGCATCGCGATGGTTTTCCAACCTGCGGATCGGTTGGAAAATTTTGCGCGTTCGAATGGCCGATGATCGCACGGGTCAGCAGGCGGCGGCGATGACCTACAGCACACTTTTCAGCCTTTTGCCGATCATGGTGCTGGTGCTGGTGGTGATGTCGCTGGTGCTGGCCAAGAATCAGATACTCCATGAAGAAATGTCGCTGGTACATCGCCTGGGGTTAACGCAGCTTTCCAACCGGGGCGGCAGCGGGGCGACGACCAGGCCCCAATTTATCGTTCAGACCATTATCCGGCAGATTGACAAAATGCGGACGGTCCTGCGGTCACCGGGGACCGGCGTGGTGGGATTTATCACCCTGTTGTGGGCATCCATTGCTTTGATGAATGTGATTGAAAATGCCTTCAATCACATTTACCGCGTCACGGATAAGCGCCCGTGGCCGCGCAAATTTACGCTCTATTGGTGTGTGCTTTCCATGGGGCCGCTGGCGATTGCCGCATCCCTTTTTGCATCGGCCAAATTTATTGCAATAGCCGGGTCGCTGCATGTGGGTGGTGCGGAATTTACCCCGTTTGGTCTTCTGGCCAGTTATGCCGGAGACTGGGTGCTGATACTCGTTATTTATAAATTAATTCCCAACGCGCAGGTGCGGTGGCGGGCCGCGGCGATTGGTGCATTGGCGGCGACATTTCTGTGGGAGGCAGGGAAAATTGGCTTTGGATTTTATGTCCACGATGTGGCGGGCTACGGCAAATGGTATGGCAATCTGGGCCTGATTCCCCTGTTTATGCTGTGGATATTTTTGACGTGGAATTTTCTGCTTATCGGCCTGGAAGTGACCTTTATCATCCAGTTTTTCCCCATACTCAAACGGCGATTCCTCATGAACCGGGGGCAGAAAACCACGTTAACCGATAGCCGTTGGATTTTGCCCGTGGCCATTCTGATGGTGCACCGTTTTCATGAGGGGAAGAAGCTCACCGCGGAAAGTGCCGCCGATGAGTTGGGTCTGGCGGTGGAACCGGCGGAAGAAATGCTTTCATCTTTGGCCAGGGCGGGGTTAATTCTGGCGGTAGGCTCCCAGCCCAGAAAATATGTTCTGGCCAAAGCGCCGGAAGCAATTACGGTTCAGGAACTTATGCACGCGGTCTCAGAGCGGTGCCATACGTTGGCCGATTCCATGGTCAGCACGGCGGAACCGGATGTGTTAAAGCGTCCGCGGCTGCGGGAGTTTTATGACCTGGAAACAGAGTGGGGAAAAAAGCACACGCTGGCCGAACTGGCAGCACATACGTAGGAATCTTACGCATGACGAAATTGAAAAATATTCCCATTCGCAACGGCTTGTATATCGGTCTGATGAGCGGCACGAGTGTAGATGGTATTGACGCCGCCCTGGTCCGCCTGCGCAACACCGGCGGTGCTCCGAAGGCTTCGGTGCTGGTGCATCATCAGCAGGCTTGGCCGCGGGAATTGCGGAAGCGACTTCTGGCAGTGATGGCACCGGGCAAAACGGCCACCGCGGAAATTTGCGAACTGGATATGCTCACAGCGCGGGAATTCGCCGGTGCTGCCAACAACATTCTGCAAAAGGCAGGCGTGGATAAATCAAAAATTATTGCCATCGGAAGTCATGGCCAGACCATTTGCCATCTTCCTCCATCGCCGGAGCGTCAATCGGGCAGCACGTTGCAAATTGGGGATAACACGGTCATTGCCGCGTTGACGGGGATTTGCACCGTGGGAAATTTTCGGCCGGCGGATATGGCGGTGGGCGGACAGGGGGCACCGCTGGTGCCGCTGGTGGATAAACTGCTGTTGACACACCACAGACGCACGCGCTGCATCCAGAATCTGGGCGGTATTGCCAATGTGACCTATTTGCCGCCACGCGGGGCAACGCAGGAAATAATGGCTTTTGATACCGGCCCGGCCAATATGCTCATGGACGCCTTTGTCACACTGTCAACCGGAGGCAAGATGACGTATGACCAGGGCGGGCGATTGGCGGCGGCGGGGCGGGTTCACCGGCCGCTGATGCACAAGCTCGAAGCCATGCCATATTTTCATTTGGCCCCACCCAAATCCACAGGCCGTGAACTTTTTGGCGAACGCCTGGCTCGAGCCATGATGAAGCAATTCCGAAAAGTCAGTTGCCCCGATCTGGTGGCCACGGCTTTGGAACTAACGGTGTGGAGTATCACGGAAAGTTATCGCCAATATCTACCGCAAGCGCCGCAGGAAGTCATCCTTTGCGGCGGCGGCGCGGAAAACCCGGTTTTAGTGGACCGCCTCCGCACTTACCTGACCATACTTCAGTGTTATCAGGTGGGAAACATTTCTGAATATGGCATTATCAGCCAAGCCAAAGAAGCCCTGTCATTCGCGGTCCTCGCCGCCCTGACGCTGCAACGCATTCCCGGCAACATCCCCACCGCGACGGGCGCACAATATCCTGTTGTTCTGGGAAGCATCGCCACGCCGGGCGCGGGCGGATTAAAGCCCCCCTCCTCTGCCGTATTTTCGTAACCCGGCCTATCTTTGCTATACTTATACGGAGTTGTTTATCCCAACGGAGCCAATAGCAATGGATGAAGCTATTATTCGACTGCACATTGAAGCGCTGGAAGAGGGCGGATTCGTGGCCACCAGCCCCGACGTGCCGGGATTAGTGGCGGAGGGTCGCTCGGTGATGGAGGCGGTAGAGATTGCCCAGTCCCTGGCGCGAAAGATTGCGGACTCATGTATTGAGCACGGCGATCCCCTGCCGAAAGCCCTGCTGCCCCACGTCGCAGCGTCGCGAGATCTACTGGTGCCGGTGGGGTTGCGGTAATGGGACGCCTGTCCGGACTTAAATATCGCCAGGTGGCGGCCAAGCTAAGATCGCTTGGATGGACCTTTGATCGCACGGTTGATTCTGCTAAAGCCACCGTTGGGACTCGAACCCAAGACCTAAGCTTTACGAAAGCTTCGCTCTACCAACTGAGCTACGGCGGCACGTGATGTATTTTCGCCGGTAAAATCAACACTTTTCGTTGATTCCATTGGCGATTGTCTGTGCATCATACCCGCACTATTCTGTCCAGCCAAGTGCATTCTCGCCGGGCACACCCCGTATTGACAAATGATTGCGATGAAATTATCATACATAATTATGCGTAGCGCTAATAATAACACGAAAACCGCATTGTCCGGACCGGCGATA
>JAJZGH010000192.1 GCA_021798635.1 Planctomycetota bacterium
CCTGCACACCGAAAAAAAAAGGTGTCAGGTACCTTTTTTTGTATGCGGCGTGATTCAACTGTCGGCGATGGGGGTTTAAAAAACCGCGATTATACGAATGATTTACCTCCGCCGGAGATAGTTACACCGTTCCGGGATTCCGTAGAAGGCTTCGTTCCACTTGCCCGGCGTACCGTAAAGCTGTTGCCGCCTTTTGCACAGAAAAAGGTACCTGACACCTTTTTTCTCGGAAAAGGTGTCAGGTACCTTTAATTTTGGGGAGTGCAACTGTTTTTGGGGGGATCAATACATGGCGGTTCTTACGAGAGGGTTTGCAACGCTGGAAGGACAAGTGTCCCCCACAGCCACTGCGTGGGCCGGTTGTTGACCCCTGGCGTGCGGGAGGCAGTTTCAACGCCTTAACAGGGTGTTTTCTGCCGCCATTTCTTAACTATTTTATGTTCTTTTTTCTTTGGGTCCCTTCGCCTTGGACGGTCGTCCCCGGCGACGGAGTGTCGATTCAAGCCCTGAACGAGCCGCAGTACTTTGAACCCAGGCATTCGACCCTAATGGTCGCCCCCGATTTACCGCCAGCCGCAACTCCGCCAATTCGGCGGCATCAGGAATGTAATTAACCGACTCATCCCAATCGCGCGGAATCCGTAGCGGCCAGTCCGCCAGCCAAGATGATGCCGCCGATATGTGATCGCGTTGCCAGAGGCTGCCGTAAGGCCATTCCTGCGCACGCTCCACCAGCTTTGCCCGTAATGGGTTCTGTTCAACATAGCGAAACAATTTCAACAGATGGGCATCTCCCTGAACTGGAAACGCCTTGAACCGGCCCTGATACAAATGGCCTGTGCCTGCACTGTCGCGAAAGGCATGCCACCGCTGGGTATGCGTCAGCGTCACCCACTGCATAAAGGCCCCAACCTGCGATCCCTGCCGCGGCCACAAGGCCAGATGCCAGTGATTGGGCATCACGCAATACCCGCATAGCCGCATCGTAAAGCGCGATACCCCCTCCTGCAAAATCGACTCAAACGCACGATAGTCTTCCGGTGTATCGAAAATACGCGACCGGCCATTCGCCCGGTTCAGCACATGATACACCTGATTATCAACAAAATTTCGTCTCGGACGACCCATACAGGAGAATCTAAACCAGAACATTCCCACTGTCAAGAAAAAAGGTACCTGACACCTTTTTCGCGCGTAACGCAGACGTCTTGCCTGCATGTAAACACCAAACCAGCAGGCGGGGAGCCTGCGTTTCAAGTCCCCCCTCCCCCCTGTAACCTGTCCCCTCTGTCGCCTTCTAACTTCTTTCATCCTCGTAAAAGGTACCTGACACCTTTTTTTCATGCAAGGTTGAGGAAAGGCACGGCTGCGGGTTAACCACGCGGCACAAGTTTTGACGCCATTGCCATTTTTGACTACTATGGTCACAGTAGTTTAATTCAGGAGTATAGCGCTATGAAAAACATGCATTCCTGGCCGGTGGCCAGGGCGAAGGCGGAATTCAGCCATCTGCTGGGGCAGGCCCAATCAGATGGGCCACAGATGGTGACACGCAATGGCCGACCGGCGGTGGTGATCGTTTCAGTAAAGCAGTGGGAAGCCAAAGCTAAACGATCACAGAGTCTCTCTGAGTTTCTGACAGGCTCGCCCCTGGGAGGTTCTGATCTCGAAGTGCCGCGTTTGAGGGGAAAATGGCGAAAAGCGAAACTATGAACTTCTTGCTGGATACCAATGTCATTTCTGAACTGGCAAGGCACCAGCCAAGCAGGCCGGTTATGTCGTGGCTGGACCAAACACCGGAGGATAGACTTTTTATAAGCGTCGTGACTCTGGCGGAACTGCACCATGGAGCAGCAAGGCTACCAAACGGCACCAAACGTTCCCGGCTGCAGCGTTGGCTTTCGGAAGCCTTACCGGATCGATTCGACGGAAGGATATTGCCCGTGGATGTCGCCGTTGCCCGGCATTGGGGACTTCTCGTTGCACAATGCGAAGCCGATGGGCGTCCGATGGAAGCCATGGACGCCTTACTGGCTGCAACCGCGATGGTTTATAAATTGACGTTCGTCACGCGAAACATCCGCCATTTTTCGATTCTCACCGATGGGGTTTTGAGTCCATGGGGCCACGCATAACATACCTAAAATACTGGCAATTCATTATGAAGGTTGGTACCTTGGTTCAAGTGTGTCCGAAAAATATAAGCCGCACGGAGGTTCATGTGCAAGTATCGCAGCGTCATCGGTACGTTTGGCTCCTTATCGCGCTGTTTGTCTTTGCCGCGCTGCCGGCACCGGCCCTCCGTGCCCGGCAGGGTTGGGCACCGGCTAACTTTATTCCGCAACCGCCATTTACCAGCCCCGCGCAATATTACTCCGGCATCAGCGGCCCGGGCACGCCGGTGGGCAGTAATGTTTCAGGGGGCTGGCGCAGCGGCCCCGGCGGCGTAACGTATCAAGGCCCTGACCCGAAGCCGGGCTGGCATGTTATCAGGTCCGGCCTGACCAATGATTCCGCCGTTCGACGGGGACTAATTCCGCCGATCAGGCCGCTGCTGAATCTGCACTTGCGGGACACCATTATCTGCCTGGGCGGAGATGGCTTTTACTATATGACCGGTTCGTCCGGAGATAATATCTGGGATCGCAATGACGGCGTGGAATTATGGCGTTCCGCCGATCTGGTGCACTGGAAATATCTGGGGTTGGTATGGAGTATCCGGAAAGACGGGACGTGGGAAAAACGCTGGCGAAAACTGCACCAAAGCTGGGTGCGCACCATCTGGGCACCGGAGCTGCATTATATTCACCACAATTATTATATCTGTCTGGCCATGGCCCCCGGCGGGGTGGCCATTCTCAAAAGCACCACAGGCAAGGCGGAAGGCCCCTATATCAATGCCCTGAAAAGAGATCGGCCGCTGGTGGGCGGGATTGATCCGACATTATTTCAAGATACCAACGGGAATGTCTATTTCTCCTGGGGCGGCGGAACACATATCGTCCGCATGAAGCGAAACTTAAGCGGATTTGCCGGGCGATTGCATACGATCAAAGTCATTTTCAAGCGCGGCGGTCCGCATCCGGGACTGGATCATGGCCGAGTGATTAACAGTGTTGGACAGGAAGGGGTTTCACTGTTCAAACGCCACGGCTGGTATTATCTGGGGGCGGCGTTGTTTTATCGTGGCCGCTACAGCAGTTGTGTCGCCCGCTCGCGGCGTATTTACGGCCCCTACACGCATTGGCAGGAAGCGGTTCCCTGCGGGGGCGGCGGTGATTATTTCAGGGACAAATCGGGCCGCTGGTGGTGCACCTTTTTCGGCAACGACACGCAGGCTCCGTGGCGGGAAAAGCCGGGGATAATCCGAATTATATTTTCAAAATCCGGGCGGATACTGCTTTCGCATAATCAGCCGTTCGTCAACGCGCCGCCATGGCACCACCCCAGCCCCCCGCTTCGCAAATAGCGCGACAGAAAGGCGACGTTTCAAGTTCAATAAGACTAAAAGAGGTTTCCGGATCATATTGTTTGTAGGCGGCGGGAGTTTCCGCGATACTGGGGGGATGGTAAGGGCACCTGAATTTACGGTTATTCTTCCGGCGGCGGGAAATAGCACGCGGTTTGCGGCGGGGGATAAATTATTGGTGGATATTGCCGGGCTGACGGTTTTGCAACGGGCGGTGCGACTGTTTACGCGCCGGGCGGATGTGGCAGCGATTATTGTGGCAACGGGTGAAGACCGCAGGGACGTGTACCGGGAACATTTGCAAAGCGTTTTATATGGTAAGCCGCTGCATGTTTTATCCGGCGGCGCAGAGCGGTGGGAAAGTGTTTACAAAGCATTATCCAGTGGAAAGGTAGAGACGCCCTATGCGGCGGTGCATGATGCCGCCCGGCCAATAACTCCCGCGGAAGTTATTGATGGCGCATTTGCCGGGGCGATTCTGCACGGTGCGGCGTTGCCGGTGCTGGCGGAACCCGCGACGCTCAAGCGCATGGGGCCGGATGGCTTGATTATGCAAACGGTGGATCGCGCCGGGCTGTTTCAGGCACAAACACCGCAGTGCTTTCGCACGGAACTGCTGCGGCGGAGTTTTGAAGAATTAATTCAGGCTGATCGCATCCGGCAGGTCACGGATGATGCGCAAATTATTGAATTAACCGGCGGCGTAGTTGCCGGGACGCGCGGGGATGCCTTAAATATAAAAGTGACTACCGCCGGCGATGCTCGATTGTGTGCAGCTATTGGGGCAGGCGTTGAAGAGGCAGCCTTGCCCGCTCATGGGAGCAGACGGTTATGAGTAGAAATCAGGAACTTGCAGAATTGTTTAACCGCGCAGCGGACGTGATGGCGTTGCTGGAGGAAAACTCATTTCGTGTGCTGGGAACGCGCAAAGTTGCGCGGATCATTGAAGACTTGCCGGAAGATGTGAAAGCGTTGGAGGCACAAGGACGGTTGGAGCACCTGTCCGGCATCGGCAAAAGCACGGTTGAGAAGATTCACGAATTTTTACGCACCGGGCATATTTCCGAATTTGAAGATCTTACCGGGCGCGTGCCGGCGGGCGTGCTGGAGATGCTGGCGATTTCATCGGTTGGGGTGAAAACAGCGCATCAGTTGTGGAAAGAGGCGGGAATCACAACGGTAGCAGATTTGAAAAAGCATCTGGTTGAAGGCACCATGCCGAAGCTCAAAGGCTTTGGAGAGAAAAAGCAGCTTAAAATACGCCAGAACATGGAATTTATGGAAGAGGCGGGCAAGCGTATTGGCATAGGCTGGGCGCTGCCGCTGGCGGAGAGTTATTGCAGCGCGATCGCCAGGGTGACGGGTGTTTCACAAACACAATATTGCGGAAGCCTGCGGCGTGGGAAAGAAAGTGTTGGGGATATTGACATTCTGGTGTGTGCCGACGCCGGTACCGCGCCGGCGATAACCGAGGCGGTGCTGGCCCATGAGCAGACGCAGCAGACAATTGGAGCGGGCGATACAAAAATCAGCATTCGAACCAAGGCAGGATTGCAGATTGATTTTAGAATTGTTGCACAACCGCACTGGGGTGCGGCGCTGCAATATTTCACGGGGTCTAAGGAGCATAATGTGCGCGTGCGGGAGTTAGCCGTAAAGCGCGGACTTAAGCTTAATGAATGGGGACTTTTTAAGGGCGAAGAATCTGTAGCGGGAGAAAATGAGCAGGACATTTATGCCACGCTGGAACTGGCGTGGCTTCCACCGGAAATGCGGGAAGATCGGGGCGAAATTGAGTTAGCCCAACTGATGTATAAGCGAAGTCAGGGCCAGAACATTGAAGTAAAAGACGCGCGGTTGGAATATCTTGGGCAGAAGATCCCGGCGGTTTGGCCGGCGCTGGAAATAGCCGATATTCGGGGCGATATGCACTCTCACACCACCGCCAGTGACGGCCATTGCAGCATTGACGATATGATTGCCGAGGCCAGGCGGCGGGGTTATAAATATTTCGCCATTACCGATCACAGCAAATCGCAGGTGCAGGCCAACGGCCTGCGGGTGGATCGGCTGATGGAACATTGCAAAGCCATTCGCGCAGCAGCGGCCAAAGTAAAAGGAATTACAGTGCTGGCGGGCAGTGAAGTAGATATTCTGGCTGATGGTTCATTGGATTACCCCGACGAGGTTTTGCAGGAACTGGATTGGGTGGTGGCATCGCCCCATTCGGCCTTAAGTCAGGAAAGTGATGCAGCCACAGCGCGGCTGGTTCGGGCGGCGGCCAATCCGCTGGTGGATGTTATTGGGCATCCCACCGGGCGGCTGGTGGGCGGGCGGCGGGGATTGGAACCGGATATGAAGGCGGTGGTCATGGCGGCGGCCCGCAGTGGGTCAGCTTTGGAAATAAATTCCCATGATCTTCGCCTGGACCTCCGGGATATTCACGCCAGACTGGCGGTGGAAATGGGCGTGCCCTTGTGTATTAACACCGATGCGCATCAACGTGAGGATATGGATAAAATAATCTATGGTATTCTGACCGCCCGGCGCGCATGGGCGAGGGCGGAAAATGTGATCAACACGTGGCCATGGGAAAAAATTTCCCATCGGCGGCAAAGCCGACGTAATGGCAGCTTTGAGTGATAACGCACTGAAACTCTGGAACGGAATAATGGCTGAAAAAGCAAAACAATTAAGTTGGGCAACGCGACTGTCCGTATTGACTATGGCCGCCCTGACATCGAGTTTATATAGCAGAGTAGCCCATGCCGCCCTGCATCATCGGCACGCCATCGCGGCCGCAAAAAGTGTACAGGCAAGCGCTTCAACGGGCCTGCATACTGGAAGTCTGTTAACGAATGTACCGGGAAAGCTGATTTTAACCGTCAAAAGCAGATACCCGGACTTTGAATTCACTAAACCGCAAAAGCATTGGCCGCATACCATTAAGCTTCTGCCGTGCCTGACGTTGCAGGCTATGCAAGCAATTCATGAACCGCACATCGGTTTTGCCGTCAGTGGGATGCTAACGCGCTATCATCACGAGTTTTATCTGTTGCCGGATGCGGATGTAAGGTTACTAAGAAAACAGCCACGACACGCGATGGGCACCCCACCGGCGGCAGTTGCAAAACCAGAAACCCCAGCCAACAGCCAACCTGGCAGCGCGCAATCGGTACTTCAGAATTTATTGTCGCACCATATTTCCCGGCCGGTGCAACAACTGGTGGCGATCCCACCGATGCGCACCGCGAAACCCATTCCCGATTTGCCGCAACCGCTCGGCGATGTGCAGTTACCCGCCCTGCGCGAAGGATCGTTTATCTGGAATCGGCCGGGGCGATTGCTGTTTAATGATCCATTGCAAGAATGGATTTTTGTGTTTCAAAGCGATGGCGAAGGGCTTGCGGAGGCACCCCTGATCATGCTCCCATGCCGCTTATTGCAGCGTATGCAAACGCGCAGCGCACATCAGGGAACGGAAATAAAATTCCGCGTCAGCGGTAAAATTACGCAATTCAAGGGCCGCAATTATCTTTTTACAACCTACGTGAAAGTCGCCCATAATTTAGGGCGGTTCTAAAAAAGCGCCACCGCGCTCTATAACGCAACGCGCCCGCCGAGCACCGGATGATAATCCGGTGGTTGATCCACTGCCGCCAACCCACCACCGGGTTTCCACCACGGTGCGCTATGACGCAATTAATTTCGCGGGCGTGACCGCGCACAGGTTATAATTTGCCAATCAGTTCCACCGGGCCTTGCGGCTGCAAATCTCCGCCGGCCGGTTCGATGGTAACGGCGGCGGTCACAGCATGGGACAACTTCATGCCTGAGGGAATCGTGGGGGTAAACATGGCAAAACCGGTTTCATCCACGTTAAACGTTCCGGCGGGAATTTTTTTGCTTGCGGGTGTAATCCACCACAGCTCATAGGTTTTATCAGCATGAAGACTCTTTAAGTCGGCGGCACAAAATTTCCACATTTTGGCGTGCTGATCCCAGAGCAATCGGCCGAACGCGGTGGGCTGCTTGCCGGCCCCCACCAGGGATGCCATTTGAAGATGGGGAACTTTCAGCATCGTAATGACTTCATCCGCCTGCCGCACCCGGCCCTGAAGCAGATGAACGCGATTTTCCCAACCGGCCATCACGGTTGTCTCATGGGCGATAATCTTGCTTTTCTGATTCTCGCTGAATGCGAGAAGTTTGTGCAGAGAATGAATTTCAGTTTTCTGAAGATGCTGAATATAAAGGCTCATGCCGACGGCAACCAACAGCGCGATACTGGCGGCAAGAGCCATGTTAAAGCCCGTGCGCGAAGTCTGGGAGGGCATTTTAAGCGGCGGCAGTTGAATCAGGGATTGGTCAATACGCCAGTTCAGCGCTTCACGCAGGACAGAGGGCACGGGCGTTGGAGTTGCCGCGATGGCCAGTTGGGCAGCCACCTGCGTGAAATCTCCCATAAGCTCCCGGCAATGCGGACACTGTTGAAGATGTGCTTCGAGCTGCGCGCTATCTTCCTGCACTGCGGCTCCGGCAGCTTGAAGGGGTATGAGGTCTTGAGCGTCTCGGCAATTCACAGTGTTGACTCCGCATCTACACCTACATTACGCAAAATCTCACGTAAGCGGATCAAACCTGAACGAATATGGCTTTTAACTGTCCCCAACGGGATGCTGGTTTTCTCCGCGATTTCAGTATGGCTAAGCCCTTCAAAAAACGCTAATTCCAGGGTTTGCCGTTGCGGAGCACTTAATTGTCGGACTCCGGCGCGGACTATTTCTCTTTGTTCCGCCAGATCGGCATAATCCACAAGCTCGCCGCGATCCGCAATATCCAGTCCTTTATCGGCCGCAGCCTCAACAGAAATCTGGATTCCGGGCGGCATTTTTTTTACCGCGTTGGCGCTGCGATGGCGGTCTATCGCCCGGCTGCGACATAACATCACCAGATAGGTCAAGGGTGCCGCGCGTGCCGGGTCGTACCGATCGGCGCGATTCCAGAGTTCCCAAAATACGTCAATCAACAGGTCTTCCGCTTCACTGCGGTCCGCCAGAAGGCGGGAGCATAGCGTCAGAAGAGTTGGGGAATATTTATTGTAAAGCGAATTAAGCGCGGAGCGATCACGTGATGCAATACCCTGCATCAACGCGAGATCATTTCCTAAAGGTCCACCGGCCTCAGAGGTCAAAATGCAGCTCCTTGGATCATCCCAGGCAATTCAGCTAACCCGAATCATCTCAATGGGATGGAAAAACTTTTCCGCACAGGCGCAAGTATACCCGTTTTATCGCATGGCGGCAGTAAGACGCGGCCCAAGTTCAATTTGCGGCTGGGGGGCCGGTTTATACGTCGGCGGAATTGAGATTTTCAGCGGCTGACGCTTGGATATCGGCAGGCCGTCCTGATCAATAATTCGCTGAATGGCCATGATACCTTCAATGAGCGTTTCCGGCCGCGGCGGGCAACCGGGAACGTAAACATCCACCGGCATGAACTGATCAATGCCCTGCACGGTGGCGTAGTTATCAAATACGCCGCCCGTACTGGCGCATGCTCCCATGCTGATGACCCATTTGGGCTCGGCCATTTGCAGATAAATGCGATGCAGAACGGGCACCATCTTAAAGCTGATGCGCCCGGCGACAATTAACAAATCCGCCTGCCGCGGCGAAAAACGCATAACCTCGGCCCCGAAGCGGGCCAGATCATAGCGGCTGCTGGCGGTGGCCATTAGTTCAATTCCGCAGCAAGCGGTGGCAAACGGCAGCGGCCAGACGCTGGATCGCCGACACCAGTTCACCACTTTTTTCAGATTCAGGGTGAGAAAATTATTGGGTAATGTTGTTGGTTCAATCGACATTCCAAGCTCCATGCGGTCCGGTTTTTTGTCTTAATCCCATTGAAATACGCCTTTACCCCACGCGTACACATAGGCAACCAGCAGAATTAATGTGAAAACTAAAATACTGACAAACAGTGCCCCCAGCGGCAGCACGACCCAGGAGTGCCGCTGATTATTAAATACGTAAAGCCAGGGAATGATGAACAGCACTTCGACATCAAAGACCAGAAATATCATCGCCACAAGATAAAAGCGAACATTAAAGCGCTCTTTCGTGCTGCCCAGCGGATCAACGCCTGATTCGTAGGATGAATCCTTGACCCGTCCCTTGCGCGCCGGCCCGAGTATGTGCGAAAGAACCACATTACCCAGCCCGAAAACCGCCCCAATAACCAGCAGGATTCCCAGCAACAGCCATTCGCTGTAATACGCAACGTGCGAGGCGGCCAAAGTTGTTGTCAATACATTTACCATTCACTTTTGTCCATCATCAGTGAAACAATTCACAATCTCTCCCAGATTATATCGGAGCACAGCGGCAATGGTCAAAGGGAGCCGGAAATATCTC
>JAJZGH010000193.1 GCA_021798635.1 Planctomycetota bacterium
GAGCGATTGAAATGTCGGGAAAAGAACCGGGAATTTCCGGCGCTGCTTCAGCAGGCGTTCCACGCGGTGGAGGGTCAGCCGCTGAACTTGCCCACACGATTCAAGCCCGATCCGGCGGCTCTGGAATATCACCGCGAAAAGGTTTTCAGGTGAGTCGCGGCAAGTCTGTCAACAGGGAATTGTAAAGCAGCACCCTGCCATACTCGCGAACGGAGCCTGCCCTACAATCATGTGTTTCCGATTCTGGGGGGACCGGATGTGCGGCTGAATTTGCGGTGTTGAACGAAGCGGGAGTTGGGGTAAGATAAGTTATGTTACAGGAGCGGTTCATGAAACAAAGGATTAAAAAGCACACCTTATCCCCGGCGGCAGCACGACGGGTTCGAAGCCTGGGTCGTGACGCGATATTAATGCGGAAACTGGTTACCACAAATCCCGGAATTCAGGAATTGTTGGCGCTGCATGGTGAGGTCCAAATGACCGAATCAATCATGGCGCGCCAAAATTATAATTCCAACCGCTCTTGGTCCGCGTCCGGTGCAAATATGCCAACTCCGTAACCGGTCCCTTCCATCCGTCTGAAAACTAATACGGAAAACCGTAACGCTCTGACATTGCTTCACCGGGCGTTACTGGCGATGGAAAGCCGGCCGCGGCATCTGCCCAGACGCTTCAAGCCTGATCCGGGGGATTTCACGATTATCAACGTTGTTCAGGACTTGGACGGGAGCTGCGGTTTCAGTATTGGCAGTAATTGCAGTACATTCAGTACATGCAGTACATGCAGTATATGCAGTATATGCAGTATATGCAGTATATGCAGTATATGCAGTAATAATCGGAAGGTGGGAATTAGCTGGCAGGTTTACTGGTAAGCCAGGCCGGCTTGGCGGAAATAGTGCGGCGTTCGTTGTGGCCGCACCGATGCGAGGATCCCACGCGGTTTTTGATTATCCGTGGTATTATAATCGCTTGCTGTAAGCGGCATGGGAGCGCTTTGACGGGTGACTGGAGTTTAGACATGCTGGCAAAAATGAGTCGTAAAACAGCGATGCTGTTAGCAGTACCGGGCTTGCTTTTTGGATTGCTTGGCGGCTGTTCGGCCAACCAAACTCCTGAACCGCGCACCACCTTGGCCGCCGCCCGAGATTGCGGCACGCGGGCCGGGCAGGCACCGATAGC
Source organism: Planctomycetota bacterium (assembly GCA_021798635.1). The sequence continues at coordinate 1,183 of JAJZGH010000193.1, forward strand.
GGTTCCGGATACTGAACTTACAATCGGGGCGAACTGGGGCCGCATGAGGCCGCTGACCGCTGCTCAACACCGGCCGTGGCCGCGGATGAATGTGTATTATTTTTCGGACGTGGTGAAGCATAATCCGGTGTACCTGCGGGATCTGGATTCGCACAGTCATTTCCGGAATCATCCTCCGTCGTTCAGGCAGGAAGCCGTTGGGCTGGGCAATATTCCATGGTTTTATGCCAACCTGGCCATCACGCCGGTTCTCATGTGCCTGAATCCGCCTTGGGCGCAAGTATATTCAGTTCCCAGGTGCATTACGCCGATATATGAAGGTTATCTACCACGGCAGGGAGTTGTGGCCCCGGTGCCCGAATCCGGGCGCATTGATTGGCCCTATCCGGTGGTGCATATTTCCGGCGAATCAGCGCCGAAGCAGTAATCGTGTTCCGGCCGACGGTCTGCGGTATTATTAGAGGACATTGGCACGGTGGCCCGGCAGTTATCAGACGCCGGGCAGTAGTAACGGGAGTTGGACGTTTGTCTTTACAAGAAATAGATCCTTTTCCATGGTTTTTGCACAAAGACGTGCCGTTGCTGATCAACGGTCAGCGCGTCGAAATGAATATTCGTGCTGCGGAATGGACGAAACGCTGGCGGCCATTTCTTTCGAATCTCGTGGAACTCCAGCGGCTTTGTGGCCGGCGTATGCTCGTGGGCGTAGCGGGCACGCCGGGGTCGGGTAAATCCTTTTTTACTGAACAACTGGCCTGGATGGCCACAAAAAATATATTACCCAAAATAAGTCTGGTCTCCCTGCCCATGGATGGCTTTCATTTTCCCGAATCCGTTCTGGCGGAGCGATTTTTACAATTAGAGGACGGGCGGCAATTACGCATGAACCAGTGCAAAGGCTCGCCCGATACGTTTGATGTTCCGCTGCTACGGGAACATCTTCTGCGTCTAAAACAAACGCCCCAGAAAATGGCCTGGCCGGGCTATGATCGAGTACGCCATAAAGCTGTGCCTCAGGCGATCAACATTCACGAATCGGTCAATCTGGCCATGGTGGAGGGGAATTATCTCTTCCTGGACCGACCGCCCTACGAAGGCATAGCGGACATTTTTGATCTGCGCATTTATGTGGAAGCTCCGCCGGCATCCGTGGTGACGAATCTGATGAACCGTCATATGGAAGGTGGGAAAACCGTCGGAATGGCGAAGGATTGGGTCAAGCACGTGGATTTGCCCAACGCCCGGCTGGTGGAAATGACCAAAAACAAAGCTGAGGTGCTGATTCAGCGGGACCGCGACGGGGCGATTTCCGCAGTGGTATGGGCCACGACCCCCAGTTCTTCCGAGCCGAATCCCGATGATGTATGATATTCGTTTCTCCGCGGGCAGGGTTCGGAAATTTTCCGGACAGGGCCGCCGGGCAACGCCGCGCCCAAAGCGTGCGCAGCGCCGCCTGATTGATTCGTTATGGGAGTTGGACCATGCGCTTTACGAAAATGCACGGAATAGGAAACGATTATATATATGTCAATGTATTTAATCAATCCGTTCATAACCCCGAAGCCCTGGCGGTAAAAATCGCCGATCGCCATTTTGGCGTCGGGGGCGACGGGTTAATTCTTATTTCCCCCCCTACCCCGCAGGCCGCGGCGCTGGGGGCGCATGTTCGCATGCGCATGTTCAATGCCGATGGCAGCGAATCCGAAATGTGCGGCAACGGCATACGCTGCGTGGCAAAATACGCTTTTGATCACCGCCTGACCACCGCCAATCCGATGCGGGTTCAAACCGGTGCCGGCGTGCTGACGCTGGATTTGTGGATTGAACGCGGCAAAGTTAATCGCGTGACCGTCAACATGGGCAAACCGATCCTCAAGGCGTCGGATATTCCGGTAAAATTTGAGAATGTTGACCAGATTGTCAATTACCCCTGGGGCGATGTGCTCAAGTTCCATGACTTACCCACCGGTTCGCAATGGATAAAAGCCGCCGGGCTGGAAGACACGATGACCTGTGTCTCCATGGGCAATCCGCATGTCGTCCTGTATTGCAAAAAGCTGGACAAAGTTCCTGTGGAAATCGTCGGGCCGTATATCGAAAAGCATCCGATATTTCCCCGTCGTATCAATGTGCATTTTGTGCAGGTGCATCAGGCCGGCGAAATTACCATGCGCACCTGGGAACGCGGCAGCGGCATGACGATGGCCTGCGGCACCGGTGCGGCGGCAGTTTGCGTGGCCGGCGTGCTGACGGAAAAGACCAACCGCATTGTGCTGACAAATCTTCCCGGCGGCCAATTGGCGCTGAAATGGAACCAGGCGGATGACTGCGTTTACATGACCGGCCCCGCCACGGAAGTATTCTCCGGCGACTGGCCGGAGGATTAACCCCACCCGGTCACGGCTACACAGATGAGAGAGTCCGAAAACAGTTTCCACCGCGAAAGTTGCGCTTTAAGGCGGCTATAATAGTCCCCTGAAAGGCCTTTCCACCGCGATTCTGCCGATGACGCGCCCCGTCTCGGCGACAGGCAATGTAAATCTATTCACGCCGTGAATAAATTTTATTCACGTCATGAATAGATTGCATTCACGCCGTGAATAGAAATAAAATCGTCCGCGCAGGCCACCCTCGATGACACGCGCGGCATTCTGGCATTCCGCGGCGGCACACACTTTTGCACCGGCGTGGTCCTGCACGGCGGCGAAGTCCGGCACCTAAGTAAAAATCTGTACGCATTGCCCTGGAACTGGCAAGTGCTCTGTCACGCCTACAAATTAGGATTGACGGAGGGCCAGGGGGTTGTGGGCGCGAAGCAAGGAGGAAAGTGTATGGGTACATACATTGACGACGAGCGCCAAAGCTCACGACCTCCTGGCCCCCGCCCCGCAGGGTTGGCCGCAAACGCCCCATCTGCGGCGTCGCAGCAGCTCAAGGGGTCTACGGACCCGGTTTTCGCCGCTGCTTCTTGCATCTGGAGCCTTTGCGGCCAATCAATCCTAATTTGTAGGCGTGACAGAGCACTAGTACCGGCCACGCCGAAAATCAGCGGTACCAAGCGCCGGTAGAACTTCGGTAGGGGTCTGTCCAAATAATAGCCGAATTGCGATAGCGTGATTTTTTGACCTCGCGGACGCACGTCGCGTTATAGAGCACCGTGGTGATAACCCGGTGGTTGGTTGGCGGCACTGGATCAACCACCGGATTTTCATCCGGTGCTCTGCAAGTAGCCGCGACGATGGCGTACACGACAGGGATGGTAATCCAAGGAGCGGCACCGCAGTTGACGGAACAAAAAGCACGCCGCTTCGCGGCATACCCTAATTTTTTTTTGGGGACCGCACTAATACTCCGCTTTGCGGTAGCCGGGGCGGTTGTCGTCGGCGTCGTACGCGGTGGTTTGTTCGGTGCCATGGACTTCCACGCGTTGAATGGAAAGGGCTTTGCCGGTTTTTTCGTCAATGGCGGCCAGAATACCGCTCATCCGTGGATCGCCGGTGGCCACATCAAACATCTGCGGCATGCCGGTGGTAAAAAATTTCAAGACGCGCTCTGTGCGGCGGCCCAGCACGCTGGCGTAGGGACCGGTCATTCCGACATCGGAAATAAACGCGGTTCCCCCCGGCAGCACGCGGGCGTCCGCGGTGGGCGTATGGGTATGGGTGCCAAAGCAAATGGACACGCGGCCATCAAGGTACCAGCCCATGCCCACTTTTTCACTGCTGGCTTCGGCATGAAAATCCACCACGCGCACCAGGACATCCCGCGGGACTTCGTCCAACATGCGGTCAATGACCGGATAGGGGCTGTCAATGGGATCCATGTACACGCGTCCCATGACCTGCAAAACCGCCACGCTCACGCCGCCGGCGGTTTTGGCCGTCGTCCAGCCTTTGCCGATGCTTTCTCTGGGGAAATTTCCGGGTCGAATTAACTGATCTGACGTTTCCAGTAATTTAATCACTTCACGCCGGCGATAGGTGTGATCTCCCATGGTGCATACGTTGACGCCCGCTGCGAGAAGTTTATCAAAAATCGCCGGGGTAAGGCCCGAACCTCCTGCAGAGTTTTCCGCATTGGCAATGACCAGATCCACCTTGCGGGATTTAATAAAATCCGGCAGCAGTTCCATGATCACCTGCCGGCCCGGCCGCCCAATAATATCGCCAAGGCATAAAATGTTAATCGACATGGTGCTGGCCGATCCTTTCCGAAGATGGCGGCTAATTTAAGGGGCCGGCGAGGTAATGAATACTGAAAAAGAAAACAAGCTGTATAACCACGGCAATCAGGGCCATGAAAAAGAGCACTTTAACGGAAAACCACAACGTGCCCAGCGCCAAACCCGCCAGATCATTGCGCCGCACGGTCTGATACACCAGTGAAATGGCGACCACCAGCGGAATAATCAGCAGTAACCAGATGGCGGTCAGGTGCGGAACTTCGGAATAAAGCGGATTGATAAACGGCATCCATGCCAGCGGCAAAGCTGTGGTCATAATTGAGCCTCCGCCGGCCGACTTGGGACGGGTGTGTGCGGCTCCGGCTCGCTGATACGCATAAATAGATCCACCAGTACCAGCAGATTCAACATGCCCGCCAAACCACAATATGCGGTGGCCACTTCCTGAATCAGCGGTGCAAAACCGGGCGGGTGATGCGCTTTCGGCGGGTAATAATGCGGCTTAACCATATCCCCCACCACCGCCGGCCAGCCCGTCATATATTGGGCGTAATCCCATAACTGCTGGCGCGGACGATTCAGCGCCGGCAAACCGCCCAGCAGCAGACCCAGAAAGAATAATCCATGAATGCCAAGCGCGAAAATCGCGGCGTGCTTTCTGCGCCCCACCATCCAATGCCCCATACCCGGGACAATCCACCCTGCCACCAGCGCGATATAACCTATCGCCCCTGAACCATTATCTTCAGTTGAGGAAGCCAAGAACCGCTCCAAAATCCGCCGCAGCATTCGTCACAGAACGCGGCTACAACCTGCTTTTATACCGATTTATCCGAATTTTTTCCAATGCGCGGGAGGGGCTGGCGATATTTGGGCGTGGCAATTTTTCCGGGCGGGGTAAAAAAGCCGCCTTTTCACAGGAATGCTGAAGCCCACCGGGATAAACCCGGCGGCGCGCCGGTCGAGTTGATGCGGGGTGCCCGGAAAAATTGCCACACCCGCGATATTTGAGGGGAACGCGCCTTCAAGGCATCTGGAACCTGGAGTCTGGAATCTGGGATCTGGAACCTGGAATTCTTCGGACTCCGGCCCCATACGCCACGGCGAGGCAGCCTCGCCCGCTAAACAGAAGGGTAGCGTGTTCAGGCTCCTAACTGCCGTCGGCGAAGAATGTCACCAGCGCTTCTTCGATTTTCGCTTCCATATCTTCCCGCGAGCCTTTCGCGCTGATAACGCGATAGCGGTCCGGGAAATTTTCTGCCTGGCGCAGGAAACCTTCACGCACTTTTTGATGGAATTCCGCGACTCGGTTTTCAATGCGATCCTGAAATAATCCCATCTGGGCACTGGCACCTTTGGCAGTGCTGTCCATACGTTTGACCGCGATTTCCAGGGGTAGATCCAGAATAATCGTCAGGTCCGGCCAGAGATTTTCGGTGGCCGCACGGGCGACATCCAAAATACTCTGTTCGGGAATTCCGCCGGCAAAGCCCTGATAAGCCAGCGTGCTGCTGGTGTAACGATCTGCCAGAACCGCGATGCCTTTGCATAACGCCGGCCTGATTTCCTCATGGACCAGCTGTGCCCGGCTGGCCATATACAAAAGCATTTCGGCACGGATGTGCAGGCCTTCCCCGCGGCTGGTTAACAGCAATTCCCGAATGTGCTCCCCCACCGGCGTGCTGCCCGGCTCCCGAACGCGCACGGCGGGAACATCCAGTTCAGAAAGTTTTTTTTCCAGCCGGTCCATCTGCGTGGTTTTTCCACAGCCGTCCAGACCGTCAAAGACAATGAATTTCCCCGCTAACGATTTCAGACCGGCAGGCATGGCGTCTCCAAAGCGTTTATCTTCCGCGGCGGCGCTTTTCACGGGCACGGCGCTTCTGCTCCGGTGACAGTCGCGATGGAAGCGCCCGCACCACGCTGACCATATCCCCCGACGCCAGAGTGCCGGGCGTGATATTCTGCAGTTCCTGCATGGCTTTGTACCGGCCTTTCAAGGACATGTTGTTCATCTTTTTGAACATATCCCGCGCCTGCGAAAAGCTCTTGATTAAACGCGATACTTCATCGGGCAACGTGCCCGATCCGCGGGCGATGCGCCGGCGACGGGACGCATCCACGTGGTCGGGGGTCTGCCGCTCTTTGGCGGTCATGCTTTGAATGATGGCTTCCACGCGGTTGAGTTCCTCTTCGGGCAACTGCACATCCTTCAATGCCGCACCAATGCCGGGCAGCATTCCCAGAAGTTGTTTCAGCGGCCCCATTTTCCGGATCGACCGCATCTGATCCAGAAAATCATCCAGCGTGAAGGTGTCCTTGGCCAGCTTATCCTGCATTTCCGCAGCTTTGGCTTCATCGACATGCAACTGGGCTTTTTCGACAAGTGTGAGAATATCGCCCATACCCAAAATGCGCTGGGCGATGCGATCGGGGTGAAATTCCTCCAGGGCCTGAAGTTTCTCCCCTACCCCCAGAAATTTAATCGGTTTGCCCGTAACGGCCTTAACCGAAATCGCCGCCCCACCGCGCGTATCAGAATCAAACTTGGTGAGGATAATGCCATCAAGTTCCAGCTTTTCATTAAATACCTTGGCGGAATTAACGGCATCCTGCCCGACCATGGCATCGACCACCAGAAATACCTGATGCGGTTTGACCACCTGCCCGATCTGCTGGAGTTCCGCCATGAGTTGATCATCAATATGCAGGCGGCCGGCGGTATCCAGAATCACCACATCGCGGCCATTTTGGCGTGCGAAATCAATGGAGCGGCGGCAGATCGCCACCGGATTGGCACCGGGGTCTTCACGATATACCGCAATATCCGTCTGCTGCCCCAGCGTGGCCAACTGCTCCATGGCGGCGGGGCGCTGCGTGTCCGCAGCGACCAGCAGCGGATTTTTGCCCTTGGCTTTCAGATACAACCCAAGTTTGCCGCACGTTGTGGTTTTACCCGACCCCTGTAAGCCGCACATCATGATGATCGTGGGTGGCGGATCAACCAGCAGGATCCGCGTATCCACCGGCCCCATCAGGGCGACCAGCTCGTCGAAGACAATTTTGACCATCTGCTGGCCCGGCTCCACAGAGCTAAGCACCTCTGTACCGATGGCCTGTTGCGTCACGCGTTTCGTGAAGTCCTCAACCACATCAAAATGAACATCCGCTTCCAGCAGCGCGTTACGCACCATCTCCATGGACTGGCGGACATTGCTTTCACTGATGCGTCCGCGGCCGGACAAATTCCGGAACATGTTGGAAAATTTTTCAGAGAGCTGATCAAACATTTACGTCATCCACAAGCTGCAAGTGCCATACCGGTATTCCTGCCGGCGTCTACTGATTTAAGATCGGCAACGCGGTGCCGGTTTCGGCTTTCGATGCCGCGATTTTGGCATAACCGGAACCCAATTCGCCAATGGGGTCCGGGGGGAGAATATCAACCACCTTTTCACCGAGCTTCGCTTCGCCCCGCAGCACTTTGGCCTGGAATTTCTTGCATTCTTCCAACAGTGCATCGAGAATATTTTCTTCCGGCACGTTGGCGACTTTTTCACCCTGCACATAAATAATGCCGCGCTTATCACCGGCAAATATGGCCACGTCAGCACCTTCGCATTCGCCCGGGCCGTTAACCACGCACCCCATAACCGCCACCTTAATTGGTACGGTAATTTCTTCCTTGAGCTTGCGGTTGACATGCTGCACCAGCGTGAAAAGATCCACCTGAATTCGCCCGCACGTGGGGCAGGCGATCAGTTCGGCGCCCTTGCGTTGCCGCAGGCCCAGAACATAAAGCAATTCCAGGCCATCCTGTACTTCATAAATCGGATCATTGGCGTAGCTGATACGAATGGTATCACCGATGCCGGTGGCTAAAAGAGTTCCCAGCGGCACCACGCTGCGGATGGTGCCGGTTTCCTTGGGGCCGGCATGGGTAACGCCTAAATGCAACGGATGGTCAAAGCGTTTGGAAATTTCGCGGTAGGCATCCAGCACTAAAATCGGATCAATGGATTTGGCGGAAATAACAATGTCATGAAAATTGCGCTCATAAAATATATCGAGATATTCTTCCAACTTGGTAATCATGATTGCCAGAATGTGCCCATGGCGATTATCGCTAAATACGCCTCCCAGTTCGCGCATGCGCTTTTGCTTGTCTTTTCGCTCCACAATCGAACCTTCATTGACGCCAATGCGAATAGGCAGTTGACGCTCTTTGCACGCATCAATAACGCGCTCCACCTGCTGGCGGTCATTGATGTTGCCCGGATTGAGGCGAATTTTGCTTACCCCGGCTTCAATGGCTTCCAGGGCCCGCTGGAAATGAAAGTGCACATCCGCCACGATGGGCACATGCACCTGTTTCATAATTTCCTTTAACGCCTCGGTGTCTTTGCGCTCCGGCACGGCCACGCGCACAATATCAGCGCCGGCGGCGGCGAGCTTGTTGATC
>JAJZGH010000194.1 GCA_021798635.1 Planctomycetota bacterium
GCCTGTACAGAAAGAATGTGTCGGGTGGTCAGGTGAAATAAAATCAACTGATGATGGATGGCCATAAGTACGATATGGCCCACGATCAGGGAATTTGAAAAAGTCCCCGGCAAAGCGGGTGTCGAGAGCATGGACCAGCGATGGCCATGAAGTTGCAAAAAATGCCAGGCGGGCAGAGGGTTCAGCGATTTTGCAGGTGATGGGGCAGCTGGTTTTACCGCCGGTTTGGTTGTGGATGTCACTCCGCCCGCCAGAGCCTGCACGTGGGCAAGGAGTTGCTGAACAGGTGAAACCTGAGCTTTTTTTACAGGAGTTGCGATGCCATAGGCCAGGAGATAGACGTCGCCGTTTTGGCTGGCTGCTGCAACCGGCGAAAAATCCCCGGGCGCTGTGGGCAGGCTGATGGATTCTTTGCGGCCAAAGCAGATGCTGTATCCATGCTGAAAAAACAGATAAATACCATGCTTCATGGCACCGCTGTCCGGATTTTCCGTCGCTACAGCACATAACGGAATTCCCGTAAAGCCCCCCGCTGAGATCTGCCGCCACAGGGCCGCATTGCCGTGTCGGGCATTAAGTGCATGGGACAACACCACAAACTGCGGCGCGGTCGCGGGCTTGCTACGGGGCGCTGGAACTGCCAGCCATAAATGCTCTTTGCTGCCGCCGGCCAGCAGCCGGGGCAATGCGATTAGCTGCGAAACCGAAGGCCTTTTTACAGCGCGTGTCGCAAGGGCCATAGCTTTGGGAACCGCCTGCGCCGGCACACCGCCACGGGCAAGAATGACCACCAACGCGCAGCATAGAGATAAACCAATACGGATGACCGAAGTTTTCATGGCTGCATTTTAGGGCTGACGGGCAAACTTCGCGACTGTTCGCGAAACATGCAGGGACTTTCGGTGTTTACGCAGCGGATAAATTGTATATCATGGTCCGCTATGAGTGAATCATTGACGACAACACGAATGCGCCGCCTGCGGCGCGGCGGCATTCTTCGGGACATGCTGGCGCAAATCACCCTTTCACCGGCGCATTTTGTCGCTCCGATTTTTGTGCGAAGCGGGCAGGCCATTCGGCGGCCTATTCTCAGTATGCCAGGCCAGTTTCAACTTTCACCGGATATGGCGTTGGAAGAGCTTTCCGATATGGCGGCGCGCGGTATCCGGGCCTACCTGCTGTTTGGCGTGGTGGATGCCGAGGATAAAGATGAGGCCGGCAGCCATGCCCATGATCCCAACAATGCGGTCTGCACGACGTTGCGACTGGCCCGCGATGCGGGAATAAACATGCTGGCCATTACGGATTTATGCTATTGTGAGTACACCAGTCATGGCCATTGCGGGCCGCTGGCACAACCCATGGAAAAAGCACCCCGGCGCAAAACAGATAAATATACCACCGCCAATGCGCGGCGCAGCAGAGCATTACATGCTTCCGGTGTCACTGTGGATAATGACGCCACGATCGCGCAGCTTGGGCGGCAGGCGGTGCTGCACGCCAAAGCCGGTGCCGATATTGTGGCACCCTCCGGCATGATGGATCATGCGGTGACGGCCATTCGCACAGCGCTTGATACCGCCGGCTTTCCCGAAACGTCCATTCTCAGTTATGCGGTAAAGTATGCCAGTGGATTTTACGGGCCGTTTCGCGAAGCGGCTGAATCACCCCCGCAATTTGGTGATCGGCGCGGCTACCAGATGGATTTCCGCCGGGATTCCCGTGAAGCGGTGCGCGAAGCCCTGCTGGATGTCGGCGAGGGTGCGGATATGGTCATGGTGAAGCCCGGCATGGCGTATCTGGATATTCTTTCGGCCGTCAGGCAGGCCGTTGATGTGCCCTGTGCGGTGTATCAGGTCAGCGGTGAATACGCGATGTTTAAGGCCGCTGCGCAGGCGGGCTGGATTGATGAAAAACAGTGTGTTCTGGAAATGATGCACGCCTTCCGGCGCGCGGGAGCAGCGTTTATTATCACCTATTACGCCTCGGAAATTTTGGAATGGCTGCGGCAATGAGATGCTGCGGCAATAATAGTTGACTTTTTTTCTGGTACGGGCTATAAATAATTCAGTATTAAAAAAATTGAAAGTTCTTAACCATGAATTTGAATATTCGCAACCTTTCGACCCTGGCACTAAGCGAAGAAAATATCGGTCGCTCTTAGGGTTGTTTTTTTATAAAAAAGTTTGAAAAACCCTGCGAGTGACCCTCGCAGGGTTTTTTTATGGCATAATTCAGAAAAGTTTTTTCAGGAGTCTCTTACATGGACACCGGCACCAACCATCCGTCTGAACCCATCAGTACCGTTACCAGACCTCACGTGCTGATATTTGACACGACGCTGCGCGATGGCGAACAATCGCCGGGAGCCTCGTTAAATCTGCCGGAGAAAGTGGAGATCGCCCATGCCCTGGAAAATCTGGGTGTCGATATTATTGAGGCGGGATTTCCAATTACCAGTCCCGGAGACTTTGAGGCTGTCAGTGCCGTAGCTTCAGAAATTACCAAGGCGACCGTTGCGGGACTCGCCCGTTGCACCGAGCGCGACGTGCGCCGCGCCGGCGAAGCCGTGCGCAAAGCCGCCCGAGGCAGGATTCATATTTTCCTGGCTACGAGCAAAATTCACCGCGAATTCAAGCTCAAGAAAGCCAAGGAGGAAATTATCCGTCTCACCATTGAGAACGTGAAACTGGCCCGAGAATATGTCTCGGATGTGGAATTTTCCCCGGAAGATGCCAGTCGCACGGAGTTGGATTACCTTGCGGAAGTGGTTCACGCCGCGATTGAAGCCGGTGCCACAACCATTAACTGTCCGGATACGGTGGGCAATGCAACCCCCGCCGAATATCGGGCGATGTTTGAATATCTCCTGAAACATGTGCCGGGTGCTGCGAATGTTATTTTCAGTTCCCATTGCCACAATGATCTGGGGTTGGCAGTGGCGAATTCATTGGCGGCGGTGGCCGGTGGTGCGCGGCAAATTGAATGCACGATTAACGGCATCGGCGAACGGGCGGGAAATGCCGCATTGGAAGAAGTGGTCATGGCCATGCGAACGCGACCGGATCAATATCCGTTTGCCACGCGCATTAACACGCGCCGGCTGGTGCCTTGCTCGCGGCTGGTCAGCAGTTTGACCGGTCTTCATGTTCAGCGCAATAAGGCCATCGTGGGGGAAAATGCGTTCGCGCACGAAGCCGGCATTCATCAGGATGGAATACTGAAAAATCGCAGCACGTATGAAATTATGGCACCCGCGGATGTCGGCTGGGTGCAGAACAAACTGGTCTTGGGAAAACACAGCGGCCGCCACGCGTTTCGCCAGAGGCTTGAGGAATTGGGCCACCGCCTGGATGAAGCGGCCCTGGACCGGGCCTTTGCCGCGTTCAAGGTGCTGTGCGATAAGAAAAAAGAAATCTATGATGAAGATTTGGAAGCTCTGGTCGATGAGCAATTGAAAACCGAGCGGGAATTATTTCAACTCAAAAGCCTGCAGGTAATGGCCGGTACGCACGGCGTGGCAACCGCGACGGTTACCCTGATAGACAGCAGCGGCACGGAAATTACTGACGCAGCTACCGGCGATGGCCCGGTTGACGCCATGTTCGCCACCATCCAGCGGTTGACTAAAATCTCAGCACGCCTGGATTCGTTTCAGGTTCGCAGCATCACCGGCGGGCGCGAAGCGCAAGGCGAAGTGTCGGTGGAACTCACGCACAGCGACCACAAAGTCCGCGGACGCGGCTTCAGCACGGATATTCTGGAAGCCTCTGCAAAAGCCTACCTCACAGCCATTAACCGCATCCGCACAATCAACGAGCGCACCGTCAGCCAAGCGTCATCACTGGAGGCTTGAAACAAAGCAGCAAACCGAGGCGATTAATCCGCCGTCGGCTTTCGAGTCTGTCGATTTCGAAGGAAAGTCGCAGCGTTGCGGTGTCAGGGTGTTCTCCAAAAGTTAATTGGCAACGGACCACCGGCCTCATCCAGGGCGGCCCCTGATTAGCCGCACCATAACTTGATTTAATGGTATAATTTCCACGGAAGATATTCGTGCGTATGCCCGCAATTACTACCACGTCATCTCATCACTTATCCAACCGTATAATTTGGGCCAAAATGGCATATTTCATAGTATAAGGCGGCTCCATTATTATATTAACTTAAATAAGTTTTTCGTGTTCGTGATCTTCATTCGCAATTAATTGCCATCAATTTCTGGATGTCCCACACTTTATTTTGCAAATTTATTCAAAGTTTTTTTCTTGACGTGCCATAGCCCTTAGCTGTAAACTATACATTCGTTGCATGTGCCGGTTGGGATTTTTGGCGGTGCAACTCACTTGATGCCGGTTGTTCAGGCGTTTCTGTAGTAAAAATGGTGCGGTTAAACAGGGGAAATGGCGTTCATTTCGCCTGATTTTTTCAGTCCCTTTTCAGGAGGATACGAATGAAAGTTCGTGCCACACTTCTGCTAGCTGCGGCGACAGCTATGCTGCAGACGGCCAGTTCGGCGTTTGCCGCTCTATCCATTAACACTTCCAATGCAAGTGAATGGACGGCCACCAATGGGATCGTGACGCTGGGGATGAGCACTTCCTCAGGCTCAATCAACCAACTCACGGTCACGATCAACGGAACGACAACTAACATCTTCAATACCACCGACAGTTCCGGATTGCAACTTTACGGGGAATACGATGGGCCGACCGGGATCATGTATGGAAGCACAACGGCAAGCTACCATTTTGATTCGGGACATTATGTGGATATCTGGACAACCACCGCTCCATCAAGCACCAGTGATAATTTTGGTATCCAGACGCACTGGGTGCTCACAGCCAACAGCCCGGATCTTTACATGTACACGGTTTTCACGCATTCGGCGTCGGCACCGGCTACGAATCTGGGGCAGGGCCAATTCATTTTCAAAGCCGGCGACACGGTATTTAATTCCATTTTTCAGGCCAACACCGGGCCACACAACTTCGGAGCATTTAATTACACACTTCCTACTGAATATGCCCAAGGGCAACTGGTGGCCGGGACACCGGGCCGACAGGTTATGCCGGAAGTTATCGATTACACGGGATTAGCATCGCCGGGGAATCCTAATGATCCACACTTTATCGGCAAATATGATTTCTCAACGTATGAGCAGTACCATACGATTACCGGTGAATACACCGGTAATCTGGGAGCCAACTCGGTGGCGGCCTGGTTTGTCAACCCCAGCACCGAAACACTTACGAATGGCCCTACCAAGCAGAGTATAGTATCCGGCAGCCCTGTGATTCCGCAATTGCTTGATGAATTTATTTCCGCCCATTACGGCGGTGGTGATTACGTGCCGCCACAGGGCGTCAATTCGTCCCGGCTGTTTGGACCCTTCGCATTGCACTTCAACGCCGTAGACCCGGCCACGCCCAATCTGAATTCCATGTATCAGGACGCCGCCAACAGTGCCGCCAATGATTTAGGTTTTTTCAATTATGAAGGCATTCTTCTTGCCAATGGCTATATCCCGGACTCCAAGCGCGGCAATCTGCAGCCTTTCATTACAGACACGCTGGGCTGGAGCGGTAATGCTAATAACAATGTTGTCGTGCTGTCCGACCCAGGCAAGGACTTTCAGCAATCGGCCAACGGATATCAATATTGGGGGTACTTAAATTCATCGGGAAATACGACTTTGTACAATGTGGTTCCCGGCACCTATCGTCTCACCGCTTATCAGCCCGGACAATGGGGCGAAATGCGGTTGGATAATGTTGCAATCACTTCGGGTCAGACTAACGCGTTACACGGCCTGACGTTCACGCCGGAGAATTTCGGCACCGCCGCGCCTATCTGGACCATCGGCACGCCCGATCATTCCGCCAATGAATTCGAAAATGGCCATAACTCCGCCGGTCAGGATGATCGCCAATATTCCGGCGCGTATAATTACTGGCAGGAGCTTTCCGCCAATCAGGGCAAGGTGGTCTATTATGCCACTGCCGTGGGCAGTAACGCCGCGACCAACAATCTCAATGTCTGGCCCGCCAATCAATGGCAGTACTTTGATCCGGGCTTATATGCCGGGGTCTACAATTCCAACGATAAAACAACGGATGGCTATAAGTACATTGCACCGTCGTATGTCACCAATGCGGGCGGTCCGGGCTCGTATACCGGCCAGCCATGGGAAATCCATTTCACTACAACTTCGGCCCAGCAGGCGCAGGGGCAATATGTGGTCTTGTCGGTTGCGTTGGCGGCATCCGAATCGGACCTTATTGTCAATCTCAACGGCCATCAGTTAATTATGAAGGATCCGTATTACATCCACGCCAGTGATCCCATGATTCGCAGCGGCGATGCCGGGTATTACGGCTGGGCAGCGTTGCAGTTTCCGACATCCGATCTGAATCCGCCGGGCCAGGACAATGTCATTACGCTTAGTGTCAATCACTCCTGGGGCGTGATGTATGATGCCTTGCGGCTGGAAATCACTAACACGTCCGCTGATCCGGCGGTCACCGGTTGGCATGATTATGAGTTCCTCTACGGCAACACCGACACGTTCCCCAATGATACATTGGGGCAGAACTGATTCGGACGCCGCGTCAATGATTTCTGACGTTGATTCATCGGGGGCGGGCAGCGTTTTAGGACGCGCCCGTCCTCTTTTATGCCCCAGACACACGCGGTGAAAAGAGATGTTTAGAGTAAAATAGAGTAATGATTTCAGAAACTTGGAAACGCATTCCTCCTCCAACCCGAGGCCCGGTTCCCTCATCATCATCAATCCAACGCATGCGCGGGATGATTTTGCTGCTGGTTATGGCCCTGCTGGTTTTGCTGGCGCTGATGGGCACGATCTTCATTCTCACCGCCGGCGCGGACCGTAAAACGGTTTACGCAGAAAATTCCGCCACCAGCATGAGTTTTGCGCAAGAAGGCGTGCTGAATACAATCCGCGGGATCATGCTTAATGGAACTTTGGACCAGGCCTACACGACGCAAAGCTACACGACGGGGGCCGGGCACGTTATTCCAGCCGGCAGCCCCTTAGGCAGCCAAGTCCTCACCGCGGGAGTCTACAATACCGCTGACAACTCCCCCGCTGCGGGCCTGGCAAGCGGATTTAACCCCGACTCCTATGATCCCACCACCAGGGAAGGGGGACAAATCGCCCGTTTCTGGGATTACCCGGAGTCGGGTGCCGGTTATTCTCCGGTCCCCTATAAACCCACAACCGCTGATGAATTCTACCAATCGGTGTTCGTTGGATCGCAGCCGACTCCTATGCAGTATGCGGAAAGTGAACCGTGGCTGGTCTCTAATTTACCTTATGAGCTTAAGTCAAATTATTCCCCCGGAGAGGAAATATTTGTCAGCCCCGCCGGCGCGGCCCCCACGCGGTGGATTTATGGTGCCTCCTCCAGTACCAGCGGAACACCCTTTCCCGGCGCTGTCGGCAGCCCCTGGACTGCGGTCAGTACTCAAGCCGTCAATGCGCCGCTTTTGAGCGAATTATCGCCGTATCTTTATGACCCGGCGACCGGTCAATATGACTTTACCTATTCCTATGCAGGAGGTGCCGGAAGCATTACGGTACCCAACACTGCGGTGGTGGAACCCCGGTGGCAGTATACTCCGGGCGGCAGCCCTCCGCTTACAGCGACCGGCACACTGGATGCAAACTGGAATCTCCTGCCGTATAGCGATCCGAATGGCACACGCTACCGCTTCGCTATTCGTGTAATGGACATGTCTGCATTATTAAATGTTAATTCCGGGTGGATTGCCAATCCATTTACCACACCTGCCGCCAATACGACGGAATCGACGGATCCATACGCGGCTTACGGCACATTTATCACATCCTGCCCCATTTTCAATCTTGGCGGCTTAAACATTGATTCCGGAGATTTCGCCGCCGCGCAGGCGGGTGGCAATCCGCTTGAGCTTGGCATCCGAGGTGCCGGCACGCCGGGCCGCATCGGTAACTACTCCGACCACGTTTCCTTTTATACACTTCCCAACTGGCAGCAGGCCATGGACGAATACGAGATACAATATCCAAGCCCAACCGTCTCTGGAGAGAACCTTTCGCTTTTTGGCGTTAACAGCGAGATGGATATGCTCACTGCCGGCGGGGCTGGTGCCGGGGCATTTGACGCACCCTTCTACTGCCGTTTGGCGGCGTTGTTGCCGGGGACGCTAGGCTTAACGGGAACGCAGTATGGTGCGGGATACCGGGGGATCTACACCACCTGTTCGTGGAGTCGCAGTATCGCTCCGGTAAGCGTTGCCGGCAGCGGATCGCAGGGAAGCCCCACATATATTCCAGATTTGGGACCAGCCAGGATTAATCTCAATACGACAATCAGCACGACGGTCCCCGCCAAGGCCGCCGCGGCGGCCGGTGCCCTGGCTAATGAACTTTATGAAACACTGATCACCTGCGGATTTACCTCTATTCACGCCGCCTCTTTCGTTGTTAATTATTTTGCCTACCGCTACGGAAATGGCGACGTAGTCACGGCCGGCATGGGAACTATTGATGCAGAGCCGCCCGCAATTCAATATGTTTCCGCTGCCAATGCGCCGGACGGCATCGGCGGGGAATATCTGGAGGTGCCGGCGTTGGGCATCAACGCACCTTCCCAAGCGCTGGTCTCGGCTATGGGGACTTCGCTGGCGCCTGGTTTTACCGGAGTTGCCGATACCAACTCGTATTATGGAATTACCGCCCAGCCGTTTCTTAATGAAATGGAAGTGCAGCTACAGCCGCCCGGCAGTCCCGGCAATATGAATCCCACGGCACAGATCCAGCACTGGTCGGTTGAACTGATGAACCCCTTTGCCACGGCGACGCCACTAAGCCTCCAAGGGTGGATACTTCTGATCAATGGTAGCGTTGCCAATGGAGAGATCACCAGCGGTCTGACGATCAACCTTGGTACGCTGGCTCAGCCGGGACGGCCACCCGACGGCTTGATTGGGTCGTTTAACAATGCGGCCGGGAATGGCGGGCCATTTGCCGTGGTACTCTCGGATGTCGGTGACCCAATGCTTACTTCCGGAATTCAAACGCCTTACGTCATCGGATCAAGCGGACAGGTTCCAATTTCCGGAACGATCCAACTGCTGCGGCCCGTTCCCAATCCTCTGACGCCGGCAGCCATCAGTTACGCCGTCGTGGATGTCATGCAATATGACTTTTCTCAGTTGCGGTTTCCGCCGGATGCCGGTCCGCAATGGTATGCGGATATTCAGCGCGATAATATCAAACAACCACGATGGGGCTGTGATAACACTGAGTTTGCCTTCGCGATGCAGAGCGGTCCTGGTCCGTCACCCCGTAGCACTACCGCCGCGCTGTCTGAACCGTCATCCGTCCCTTTTAATGATCTGGGTTTGCCGAACAACACCCCCATCAGCGGCAATCCGGGAATTCAGCTTTTTGATCGCCAGGATGGGGGCCAATCCAGCGTAGCGCCTGGCGCAGCGATTGACAGCAACAGCGATCTGTTTAATTTTGACGATTTGAACTGTATCGCCCGTGAGGCCAATTATCAGGTTAATGGGGGCCCCAACGCCGGTCCGCAGTGCTTATCCCAGCAATTGGCCCTTGTGGCCAAGCCGGCAACGCCAACCAATAATTACGCCACCTCCTCGCCGACGTATTACAACAACGGACTCTACTATGTCGATACGGCGGCGGCGGCTCCTTACAAGTATCCGATCCTGACCTCCTCGGCAGGCCCAGGTGAATCCTTTCAAGCAGCATTGTACCTGGACTTTGCCTACGATCCGCGGGTTGCG
>JAJZGH010000010.1:0-23728 GCA_021798635.1 Planctomycetota bacterium
ATGTTGGAGCAGAAGAGAGGCTGTCGCCGGAAAGTCGCGCACGCCTATTTTTTACTCTCACGTTATTTGGTTTTCAAACAGCAGCATCAATGATCATGGATCGTGGATCATGGATCACGGATCACAATTGTCACGGATCAATGTGTCACGTGTCAATGATCGCGGTGTCACCATTACTCATTGCTCATTATTCATTGATCGCTTCCTCCACTACCTCCATTACCTCTGTGGTGAAACAAACCTGACGTTAATTCACAGGAGGAAGCGGAGGTAAACGGCGGAGATTTCGCCAGTGAATGACCAATTACCCCCCCCCCGCGTCGTTTGTTACTCTGTGAAATCATTGTGGCTAACGGTCGGTAGCCAACATAATTCAGTAGCATTGGACAGCGCATTCAGTATTTAGCAGTGCGCGCGGTAGATGCAGGAATCAGCAGGTTTGCCGGCCGCGCAAAACGGCAGCGCCAGCGCTCCCAAAGCCATTACTCATTATTCATTATTCATTGAGCGCTTCCTCCATTACCTCTGTGGTGAGTTCTCCGTCGTTTTTATTCATTGGTCATTCGTCATTGAGCATTGTCTCATTGTGGTAAATGCCACTCTCCCGCGCCCAGCCACCGGGTTATCACCACGGTGCTCTAACTCCTCCGTTGGCGAAGAAGTTAGTTTCTACCTTCTGCGGCTTAGCGTTCCGGCCCTTTGTCTTGGTGGGTCAACTGGTAGAATTCGCGCGGAGTGATAATTGCGACATCCTGGTAACGCTGAAGTACCAGCAGGTTTTTATCGCCTGTAACAATGTATTGGGCTGCA
Organism: Planctomycetota bacterium; assembly: GCA_021798635.1. The sequence continues at coordinate 811 of JAJZGH010000010.1, forward strand.
CCGACAATTGCGGTGCCCAACACCATCAGGTCGGCGGGATCCCGGCAGGCCTCCGGTGGAATCTGCGCCGGTACAACGATGAGGCTCTGTGCGCGGATGAAAGCAATTATTTCACGCGTCACCCCGGGCGGCATCTTAAATTTTCCCAGCAAATGCCGGCTGAATTCGGCCAAAATGGGTGCGGAGGTAATTAATTCATGGTGCTGCAGACATTCCGTAACGACACCTTCGCAGATACCTTGCGTTGCGACGCCTGCCAGTAGCACGTTGGTGTCGAGCACAACCTTCACGATACTGCCTTAAAGACGTCATCATCAGTCAGAAAGCCGTGCCGACGCGCAAAGGGGATTGCGGTATTCCGCAGTGACTGAAATTTCTGCGCTGCGACATATTGCCGGAGGGAGTCGCGTACCAGATCACTGATCGGCAGGTGGTTTTGCCGGGCCAACCGCTCAAGGTCGCGCCGCAACGGTTGGGGAATGCGTATGGATAGCGTGTTCATGTAAGACAATGTAACACAAAATGCGAAGGGGATCAACGGACCACCAGGCGACCAGGCGACATTGGAAATCGGGTTGGAAATCGGGTTGCTGGCGAACGACGGGGGGCGGGGGTAGAATCAGCCGTGATTTGCAGGCTCGCATGTTTTTCGGAGTGGTAGATACGTTGTCCATTGATTCCGCAGACTCCAGGGATTTGCAAGCGCCGGCTGCGCCGCGGAAGCGTGTCATCTGGCTGCAAAACAGCGCGGATCATTACTTTGTGCAAATGCTGGATGCGCTAAATGCCCAGGGCGACGTGGAATATTTCGGTGTTTTTCTCTGCCCGCCGCCGAGCGGTAATGTGCTGCATCAACTGCCCAAAAAATCCCCGCATGTGTTTCTTGGTGAATCCGCGGCGCCGGGCGGCGCGCCAGCGCATAAGAAGCTGGGACCTGCGGCCAAGGATTATATTAAGAACCTCAGCTTTTCCGCAGCCATTGTGGGGGGGTATGATTCCCACTTTAAGCGATGGGTATTGCGCTATTGCAAAAGCCGAGGCATTCCCAGCGCCATGTTTGCCGACAGCAATATCCGTGCGGAACGGGGAAGATCAATAAAGAAAAAACTCAAACGTTTTGCCAAGCGGATTTTCCTGAAGCGCATTATCAGTCAGGTGGATAGGGTGATTCCCTGCAACCGCTGCGGCGTGGCTTATTGGCGGTATTATGGCTGTCCGGCTAACAAAATTTCCCGCAGCACCTATTTTTGTGCAGTGGATGTCCCCGCCGCCCTGGCGGTGAAGCGCGAAGAATTATTTGCTCGCTATACGCTGCCTGCTGATCGCAAACTTATTTTTACCGCCGCCCGATTGGTGCCGGCCAAGGCCTTGCACCTGATGGTGGACGCATTTACCAAATCCGGCCTGGCGGATCAAGGCTGGGTGTGGGCCGTGGCGGGCGATGGGCCGCTGCGGCAAACGCTTGAGCAACAGGCGGGAAAACTTAACGGCAGCGCCATCCGATTTCTCGGCGCGGTAGCCCCAATAGATATTCCCGCTCTGATGGCCCAAAGCGAATTGTTCGTATTACCATCGATTTATGAACCGCACGGCATTGTGGTAGCCGAAGCGATGGCCGTAGGCACGCCAGTGATCGCAAGTAGCGATTGCGGCGCAGCACGCGACCTAGTGAGGAATGGAAAGACCGGATGGTTGTTCGAGGGCGGCGATGCGGCGGGCCTTTCGGGCGTTCTGGCGCTGGCGGACAGGCTTGGCCTTAATACGAGAAGACGGTGCGCGGAAGCTTTTGCTCTCTGGTATTCCCAGTTCGCACCGACAGTGGTAGCCCCGGCGTTGTTTGACAACCGTGCCTGCGGCTCGTAACGCTTCCTACGAGGGCGGCTGGAGCGAGTTCACGCCAGCGCGGCGTTTGTTGATTCCAATCAGGCATCAACTGGGAAAGGTTCCGGACGCCGCTGATAGAGGTATGCGTAGGCGAACAATGCAATAAACGGCAGAACCATGGCGGTATTAAGCGCGCGGAAGTTTGTGAAGCACCCCTCTACCAGGGCGAAATATGATGTGGGGGCGAGAAGCGGAAGCAGAGTTGATTGCCTGCGGGGCGTTGGCGCGAATGCCAAGCGGTCCACGACGCGGTATGCAATCCCCACGGGGGCGAAGATGAGCGCTCCGCCGTATCCAAAGTGCGCGAACGTATCGCCAAACATGCCGGGGTTGTATCCGAAAGATGCTACGTTGGCATTCCACTCATGGGCGATAAAAATTGCGGGAAAGAAAGTCCATTTCGGTCTCATGAAATGGGGGAGTGGAAGCTGGAATAGTATCCAGTTCAGCTTTGTGAGCCGCCCCATGTTATTGCCGTCGTGCAATCCCGCCATCACTACGGTGAGTGGGGTAAAGGAGTCGGCCGCGCCTGATGTGGCACGAAGCAGGTGCCTCCAGCTAAATACGCTCGGCCAGGCCCAGGAGATGTACGGCAGGGCACCGCCGTTGTGCCCAAATACCCCGCGCCCAGTGAGCGCGATCAGCACGCCCCAAAGGAAGATGAAAAGGCTGAATGCCGCCGTTGCCCAGGGGACACGGCGGTACCGCAGCACATAGCCAACGACCGCGAGCAGTGGGAACATGCCCGCCCCACGGCTGAAATGGGCCATCCAGGGGGCGGCGTCGGAAAATAGGAGGAAAACCACGGCAAGCGGCCAGCCCGTTGGTCGCTGCTGGGGCGAGGGCCAAGAAAATCCAAGAAGCAGGGCACCTGCAATCCCCAAAAAGCCGTAAAGCCGGTATATCGTGGTGACGATCCCGGCCGCATTGATGTTGACCGACCCGGCGTAGCCAGTTCCCCAACGCGAGCTAAGCAGCCCGAGACCGTTGAAGAACAGTCCTCCAGCCAGGCTCAATAGTGCCAATCCCACCGCCCATTTTCGTAGCGTCGCCTCGCTCAGCGGCGCACCAATCGTAAGGCGTTCAAAGGAACTACCGATATTGGCACCAGCCGGGAGAACGTACCCAACCCAGAACATCACCAGACATGCGACGACATATTCCAAGGCGTCGCCCGCAAACTCCCAACGGTATCTGGCGATTCCCGCGATGCTGGTTCCTCCATTGCCCCCAAGCCAGTGGAACCGGATGAACTGGTAGAACACTGAGTAGAAAATAATTGCGGGCACGGTGATGCGCGGTCTCAGCAGGTCAAGGGGCTCCCTCGGCCATCGCAGCCACCCTGCCAAGCAGAGGGCGGTGCCCAAGATGAGAAATATAAACTGTGACTCATTACTCATACGCGTGCTAGTACCTTCGTTAATTCCCTTTCGGACAGCTGGGCTCATTGTGTATTATATCGGCACAGCGGCGATTCGCCAATTCATTCCGTGCAGGCCGTCCGATTATATTTTTTCGGGCGGTTCGGGACGGGACGCATATCTCCCGGAATGCGGCTGGTGGAGTCACTTATGCGTGGTCGTCCATCGGTTTCCAGCAAATACGACCTGGCTCGTTCCGCGCGCGACGGTGGTCCCCCTGCGACTTGCGCAGGCGGTATTGCCCTCGACAATTAAATACCGCACGTATGGGAACGAGGGGTGAATAATTCCGGGCCGTCCCAGTCCTCCCAATTCGATTTTCCCGTGATCCAGCAGATTGTCTCTCGCAACGCAGCCCAGTGTTGTGGGTTGGGGGGGATCAAGCCAGCATCCACCGTAGATTCCGAGTTGCGTACCATTCCCCTCGGCGTGGTTTCCCAGCCATTGGACATACCAGCTCGGCTGAATATAGCCGCCGTACGGCTGCCCCACGTTCCAGAAACCGCAGTCCGTGCTGACGGCGAGGTTATCGGCCGCAACACAATTGACAGCACCAGCAAAAAGCTCGATTCCTGAACCGGCGTGTTTGATCGTATTGCCAAGGAAAAGGTAGTTGCGCTGCAACGCGGTCAGGCTGACAATCGAGGCTCGGTTTGGCTGGACCGAGAATGCCCGCCGGAGTGTAACATTGCGCCCGGAAATGCTGGTAACCCGCCGATATTGACCCATTCCGCGCCCGTTGATGATGAATAACGCGCAGTTCCTTCCAAGCTGCGGGCCCCATTTGGGGTTGGAACTCGGCGGGGTCGCGAGGGTCAGCACCCTGCCGCGCGCGGCCGAGATGGCCCCTGTGTACTCCCCGCCCCCACCGTCACAAACTATTCCCTCCCGATCACCGCCGTATAGCCGGGTTATGCGGTTATGCGCGCAATAAACGTCTTCGGAAATATCGTGGCTGTAGCAACTCAGCACGATTGCCCCGCTGGCCGTGGCAGAACCGCCGCGAATTACGTTGTCGGCGATAGCGATTCGCCTGCACCCCTCGAAATCGTCCCACCCCCCGAGGCCAAGGTACACGCGGTTATATGTCACCTGCGCGTCCCGGCAGTTTACGAGGTAGAATGCCATGTGGGCCGCGTAGATATCGCAATGTGTGATGCACACGTCGGGCCCCCCGATGTAAACAGCCGCGTTGCCCCGTTGCACGGATCCCTGAATACCCTGACGTCGCACGACTTGGAGCGCCGTCAGTTTCCCCATAAAAGGGTCCATGCGTATGCGGACGTTCCTGATCGTGACGTGTCCCGGGGCTCGAGCGTCTGTGCTGGCCCACGCTGGGTCGTGGTCGGACTCGATACCGTTGCGGCAGTTTCGGGCGCGTAGTGTCATATCTTCAACGGAAAAATAGCCACTTCCGCGTATCAATGCCTCTGGCGGGTTGCTGGCGTCCGCCCAAGATAATATTGTGCTCGTTTCGCCGCTCCCGCGCAGACTAACGTGGGCCGGTATTCGGAGCGCCCGGCCAAGGTGGTAGACCCCGGGCTCTAAGAGCAGCGTTCCACCACCCGCGCTGGCGAGATCGCTTAATACCTTCTCAATGACGGATCTGCTATCGCCGGGGAAAGGGTAGAGGCAGACCGGGAGGGCTTCACCTTTTCTCGACGCGGGGGCCACCGGGAACCGAACCGACCTCCCCATGCCCACAGCCACTGAATGCCAGCCGGGCACAATGCCCCGTGGTAATGGGATGATTCTGGCGTAGCCGGAATGGGAAATTGAGTGCGTCGGCAGCCCGTCAATACGTGCCAGCCCGGCCAAGCAGGTCCCAAAAACCTCAACGCACCGCCCGGACGGCCCGCACGCTGGCACTTCCTGTGCCCACCATATTTTGGGACGGTTCAGCCAGAACGCCGCCTTACCGTGGTTCGTCGTCAGGCTTACGCGCAGCGGCCCTCGATCCCCCGCCTTGGGTAATGGGAAGGCGAGTGCGTGTCGGGAATCGATAACGGTCTTTGCCGAGACTACCGCACCGCCATCAACGGGCGATATCTCAACATTTGGGCAACCCTCAAGCCCGCTGCCCACGATCAACACTGTTTGCCCCGGCTGCACCGGGGAGGATGCCCAAAAGATGGATGGATGTGATTTAGCGGCGCACGACGAGAGGCTCGAAAGAAGCAGCGCTGCAGCGGTGCGGGATATTCTGGCGCGGCCGGGCCGGGATATCCGAGACGCTTTCCATAAGGTCGCTTTGATCGTCATCGCCGTGCCTCGGAGGACGTTGGCCGCTCGCAGACAGTGGCCATTTGCTCTGCGGCTTTAGCCCAAGAGTATCGCCGCAGGGTATTAAGTCCCTCCCGCCGCATTTCCTCCGCTACTGTTAAATCCAGGACCACGCGGGAGATCGTATCAACCAGTCCCGGTAGATCATTGGCGGTGCACAACTGTGCTGCTTTTCCGCAAACCTCGGGAATGGCGCAACAGTTCGCGGCAATCACTGGCGTGCCGAACGCCATCGCTTCGATGGCGGGCAGGCCAAAGGATTCACATTTGCTCATAAGTACGTAGCAGCGGGCCGTGGAAAATAATTCCACAATTCTCTCCCGGCTTACCCGGCCCTCCAAAATTACCGCGTCAGCCACGCCGAGCTTAGCGGCCAACTGTTTCAGATGCGCGGCATACGCCGGCGGGCAATGCCCGGCTATACGGTATTTGAGCTTGGTCAGGCCCGGCTTTTTTACCAGATCCGGCATGGCCCGGATAACCATTTCCTGCTGCTTGTAGGGGGCGACATTGCTGATGGTGATAATTTCCAATGGACGACCGCTGTAAGGCGGCATGGCCCTTTCGGCCTGCTTGACCCAATCATCAGGGATGCCGTTATAAATCACTGCTCCATTTTTTGGCGTAATGCCAAGGCGATCGCACATTAAATCTTTCAGGTAGCCACTGGTCCAGCCGACAAACGCGGCCTGCCGGAACGCCTGCTTATTGGCCCGGCGTTTGAGAAACGCCTTGAGCGCGTCCGTTTTTCTGTCCCACGCTTCGGGCCGGTAGGGCCAGGGGTCTTGGCAGTGGGCCAGCGTGGGGATGCCGATTTCGGGAATAATCATACCGTTGAGTTGAAGAATCGCCGAGACATGACTGCTTCGTGCCCAGGCGGCGAATTCGCCGCGTTCGTAGGCCATGCGTGCGCGGATTTCGGCAGCGAAGGCAGGTGCCCATAGCAGATTGCAATTTGCTGGCAGCGCCAACGCTTTTGCCTCTTCGTGCAGTGGGTTGCCGGAGATTACTGCCAGCGTGATCTTCCAATCCGGGCGGGCCATCGCGATATGGCGGAATAATTCAATTCCAACGGTATACCCACCGCCGCTTCCCATGGAGAGGCCGTTAATTAGAATCCTCTGATTTCGCATAGTCACGGCACCCTTCACCGCCGCATTCTCAGCAGTCTAATGCGATATCGCCAGGCATGCAAACGATGGGTATCCGATGGGTTTCCGGTGCGGCATCGGCGGCGGGGGGGCAGCCGGGAGCGTTCGGGGTGGTGGCTGTGGTCGTGGATCCCGCCGGCCGCCGTGATATCCGGAAGGCCAGTATCTGCATACAAGATGATATACGAGTGCCCAAAAGCGAATCGTAAAGGTAGGGCACCCACCGCAGTGCGCCGGGGAAGTACATATTCCAATTGACGCAAGGGAAACGGTAAAAAGCGGCCGAAGCAAATCCGGCCGTTTCGGCCCCGGCGGCTACGCTCCTTATCGCGTTTAGCCGGTAATACGCTGGATAATCATTTACGCCTGCGTTGCGTTTGGCGAACCAGGCCTTGCCCCCCAGAACCTCGATAGACCGAGAGAGCCGACAGAACGGGTGTGGGCCATAGGGCGTCAGCGCCCAGAAGACACCGCCGGGTTTGAGCACGCGGAGTAGAGCCAAGAAGAAGGGCGCTGGATTTTGGATGTGCTCGACGACGTTATAGGCGTAGGCCAAGTCGTAGGCGTCGCTTGGAATGGGAGCGGTCTCGAAGGGGGATTGCCAGCGCTCGCACAGGCTGGGGTGGGACATCACCGCGTCACTGGCGTCCACGCCGTCAATTCGCTCTGATAATTTCTCAATCCCACTGAGCGGCGGCGGAAACCCACCGCCACAACCGATGTCGAGTACGCGCCCGCGTAGCTGCGGTTCTGCAAAAAGCAGTTCGCGGAAGCGCTTTTGGAATCTATCGCGCTGGGCGCTCTGTTGACGCATGGAGCCAAAATCTTCCCGGTTGGCGATGGAAACCGCTAGCTTCATGGCTTCTCCATTTTTTACGAGAACACATTTTCAACGGGAAAGTTTACCCGCGTTAGCGCCGCCTGCAAAACTGCCTCGAGGAGGCCCCGGCGTGCGCTCAGGCCCGCCGTGCTATTCCCCGGGCGTGGCTTAGCAGATCCTTCACGTCTCCGGAGCGGAGCACGCGAGCCAAGACAAAGTACGTAGGCGGGAAGGTGAAAACGGCTGTGGCGGCCAGCGCCCACCAGTGCATCGCAGGCAACGGCAGCAAGGTGCGCAATATTCCGAGCGGTAGCAACGCTGTCGCGCTAATCAATAGTGGCGGGATGTAGACCGCCGCCACATGTCTCCATGTTCCCCCGCAGTCCCGCGTGGCTAGCCACATCCCGATCGGCTGGAACAGGCCCGCTAGCGCCAACGCCCCGCAGGCGACCCACAACGCCCCCTCCCGCCATGCGGCGACGGTGACCACCAACACAAACACCGTCACCAGAAACGCCATCCATTTGAACAGGAATCCGAATCGCCCTTGGGCTTGGAGAAAATTTTGTAGAGGCCCCGAAAGGATGTTTAATCCTGCGGCCAACGCCAGTAGTCGCAGCAGCGGAATCGCGGCGAGATATTTCGGGCCATAAATAACGGTGATTATCGGCCGGGCCAACGCAGCTTCCAGTACGCACATCGGAATTCCGATTAAGGCCAGCAATCGCGCGGCGCGAAAGAAAGCGGCGGTCTGCCGCGTGGGATCATTTTTCAGTTGGCTTAGGGTGGGAAACAACACGCCGGACAAATTCAGCGAGAGAGTGGTGAGCACCTGCAAGGAGAGGTTAGACGCTATTGAATAAAAGCCCACCTCTGCAGCGGTGACGAATCGCCCCAGTGCCATGTTATCCGCTTGGCCCAAAATGGTAGTAAAAAGCCCGGAGCCCATCAGAAACATGCTGTCCAAAAGCATGGGCCGCCAGCGGTGCAACTGCAAATCCATCTTGATGTGCACGGGTGCCATCCGCCAGTAAAGGACCACCCGCGCTGCGGCCACGATGGGGAGCGGCAAAATAAAGCTGTAGACGCCAAAGTGTAGGAATGCGAGAACCATCATCATCGCGACGGCCGTGAGGTTATAGAACAGGCCTGTCATCGCCAATGCGCGGAACCGCAGGTCGAGCATGAGTTTGGCGTACGGGGGCGTGCCGACGGAATTGACGACGGCCAATAACGCGATGAGCATCAATGGCCCGAAGAGGCGTTGGGTATGGAAAAACAGACATGCGGCTGGGGCGATAGCCACGGTCAGCAGAGCAGTCACTATGCCCAACGTTAACTCCATCCAGAATCCCGCGTTGGCCCAGCGGCAGAATTCCGATTGTTTTTGCACGAGAATTTGGGGGATGCCGGTCTGACGGATCATGGAAGGGATTGCTGCGGCCGCATACGCCATGGCCATAATGCCGAAATCTTTCGGCAGCAGCAGGCGAGCGAGTACCATTTGCCCGGCAAAGCCAAAGATTTTAGACCCGACGGTTTGCAGCACCATCCAGACAAACCCGCGCGACGCTTTTCCGGTAAGGGATTCGGTGGATTGGGTTCCGCTCATTGGTTCGGTTCTCACTACTTCTACGGGGGACCATGATACAGGGTCTTTCTGGCAATGGCACGCGGGCGCATCGTCCTCCTCCGAGACCTCGCATACGGGCGAACGTTCGGGCGACGGGATACGCGCGGGCAGATCCCGGTGGAACGACGCTCCAGCAGCCACGCTTGGCGCGCGGGGCAATTATGCGGCACAGCTGGCAGCCATCTCCGAGCGAGGCTTTTACCCAACGGCGAACCGCTTCCGCCGATAACTTCTGTCATCCATGTCGCCGGAAAGCCCATCAGCGTCGCGTCCGACCAAGCCGCGACCGTGCCTCGACCACTTGCTGGAGGCGCATTCGCCGGTTAGTATTCCGCCGAATGGAAGTTTAGGAATGCAGAATATTTCCACTGTGCCCAAGCAGCCCCACAAACAGCGCGTCGCGTGGCTCGTTATCGGCGACGAGGACGGCGGCGTGGCCCAAGCGGTGCGCGGGTTGGTCGGCGCTGTCCGGCCGCTGGGAATCCGTCCGGGTATCGTTGCTTTGCATGAGGGACCGTTTTCGAGATCTTTGTCGTCTGCCGGATTTGATGTGCGAGTATTGAAAGTGGATTCCTTCCCGGCCTTGCACGGTGGGTTCGTGATGAAACTAAGGTCGCAGATACGGATACGAAGCGTAACCGCGGTAACCCGCCCGAAGCTGGGGGAATTATTGTCGGGCCTTGGCGTTGATGCGGTCACTGTTCTCTGGCCGAATTTGATGCCATTGGGTGCTATGGCCGCATCTGATGTGGGCGTTCCCTGTTTTTGGGAGATGCCGGGAGTATTGGGAAAATATCCATTCGGAATCAATCGGCGAATGATTCAGAACACGTTGCACCGTTGGAACGTAACGGTCCTGGCAAACAGCGGTTATACGGCGGCAACGCTGGGAGATCAACCCGTTAAGCCGATCGTGATGTACCTTGGGGCCGATGAGCACCGATTTGACCCGGTGGCCGTCACAGCAGTAAACCGGGAGGAGCTTGGGATCCCCGCGAAAGCAGTAGTGTTGGGAATCTGCGCGCGTCTGGAGGCACCAAAGGGCCAAGCCGTGATTCTCGAGGCGATGGCGCAATTGTCGCCGGCGTTTCCCAATCTTCACCTGCTGCTGTTGGGTGGACCGGTGGAAAGTGAATTCGGCAATCAACTGCGGGCTTTAGCCCTACGCCTGGGCGTTGCGGATCGCCTGCATCTGGTGGGAAGTGTGCCTGATCCTGAGCGGTATTACGGTGTGATCGAAGTTGCCATTAATGCGTATTTGGGGGCGGAATCTTTTGGGCTTTCTGTGGTGGAGGCCATGATGATGGGTAAACCGGTGCTGGTGCACGCTTTGGGCGGGCCGGCGGAAACGGTGGTGGACGGGCAGACCGGCTGGCATGTGCATGAGCCGACGGTAGCGGGGTTCAAGGCTGGGCTGCTGCGGGCGCTGGAAGACCGGGAGAAGTGGCCGGCGATGGGGGCGGCGGGGCGGGCGAGAGCGTTAGCGAATTTCAGCTTGTCGCGGCAGGCGAAGCAGTACGTGGAGATCGTGCGGCGGCGGCTGGAAGCGGGAACGCAGGAGCAATGAGGTGACGGCGGTGCCGCAGGAGAGCGGCTTATTTACGATAACGACACAAAGGCACAAAGATTAAAGAGTTTTTTTACCACACTAAGGGAGGTAATGGAGGCAATGGCGTGGGGGCTGCAAATGGTGAATCTGGAACACGAAATCTCGATCCACGGATCACGGATCAGAAACGCTGCTGTCACTCACTATTCATTACTCATTACTCATTACTCATTACTCATTATTCATTGAAAAGCCTTCTAACTCCTAACTTCTCCCGTCTGCCGCATATACTGCTAAATACTGAATGTACTGATCAATACTGATAATACTGCAATTACTGAATGTGCTGCCAATACTGAATGTACTTCCAATACTGTTTACGCTGCAACTTTCTGTCCTCTCGTGCGTAGGGTTGTCTGTGGCGTGTGGGTGGGGAGCACGGAGATCGTTCGCCTGGTATAGAGCCGATAACAGGGCTGTGTCGTGGCCCGGGGCTGATAACACGGAAGGAAAGAATGATAGACACGTCTGCATGGGTGGCTGGTGCTGCGCCGCGCACGGTCGTAACGGTTCTGGGGCCGCCGCGCAGTGGCACCAGTGCCATTACCCGGGCGCTGGAATGTTTGGGCGTGGACTTGGGGAACGCGCGAGATCATCGCATTGCTGATTCGGCTAACCCTAAAGGCTTTTGGGAAGATTTATCCATTATTGACCTGTGTGCCTGCGGGCTGGCAGCGCATAATCTTCCCTGGTACGGACTGCAGTTATTGACCGCGGAGGACTGGCAGACGCCGCAAGGGCGTGAATTATTAGCGGAGGCGACGGATCTGATTAACCGCCGCGTGGGCAGCACGGCCAACGGGATATGGGGTTGCAAAAATCCGCAGATGGGGCGGATGATTTGGCTGTGGATGGAAGCGTTTAACAATGCCCATTGCCGGGATTGCTATGTTATTGCCCTGCGGAATCCATTAAGCGTGGCGGCCTCAGTGATTCGCGGCAGTCCGCACTTTGCTGAGGGTTGCAGCCCGACGCATCTGCATTTGATGTGGTTGATGTATCACATTGCCGCGATGGAGACGGTGCTGGCCGGTAAAGCGGTGGTGGTGGTGGATTTTGACCGCATGATGGCCAATCCAGGGGCCGGGCTGGAACGCATTTCCGCCGCATTGGACCTGCCGGTTCCGCCGGGAAATCAACACGCCATTGATTCTTACGGCGAAAAATTTCTGGATAAAACCTTGCGGCATACGGAATTTTTGCTTTCTGATCTGGTGGCTGATCCGCGGGTTCCGGGGCTGGTGTACCGGGCCTACGAAGCGCTTTTGGATGCCGCGCATGATCGGCAGATTTTGCAAAGTGAGGATTTCCGGAAGCGGTGGGGAGCGATAGCGCAAGAGGCCATGGACCGGAATTCGATTTTCCGCCTGATTGATCAAATTGACGATCGCCTGACGCGCTCAAGGTATGTAGCGCGAATTATTTATCGCCATTCGCCCAAGCCGTTACGCCGCTGGCTTGCGCGGCTGGCGTAGCCGGCGGAAGCCGGCGAGGGCGCAGGGGTTGGAAGTTAGGAGCCGTTGAGGTTACGGGTTGCGGATCAGCATTCAGGAGCTGGGAGTTAGAGGGCTTTGAAAGCGCTGGCGACTGCAATGAGCAATGAGCAATGAGCAATGATCAATGAATAATGAATAATGAATAATGACAAAACGGGAACGACGGGGAACTCACCACAGTAAGGGAGGTAATGGAGGGTATGGCGTGGGGGCTGCAAATGGTGAATCTGGAACACGAAATCTCGATCCACGGATCACGGATCAGAAACGCTGCTGTGTCACTCACTATTCATTACTCATTACTCATTACTCATTGAAAAGCCTTCTAACTCCTAACTTCTCCCGTCTGCCGCATATACTGCTAAATACTGAATTTACTGATCAATACTGATAATACTGCAATTACTGAATCTGCTGCCAATACTGAGTCCACTGAAAAAGACATTTGCCTGTTTGCCGTCGAGGCGGCATCATATATCACCGATGGCTGAACCGGAAAAGACCGATATACGTTATCCCGGTGACACCGATGCCGCGGCGCGGAATATTTCCCCCGTGTCGACGGCGTGGAAAATACGTCGCCTGCTTTGGAGCATTGTCCAGAATACGCTGTATCATTATTCCTTTCATACGTGGTCCCGATGGCGCGTGCTGCTGCTACGGTTATTTGGTGCCAGGGTGGGCCGCACCTGCACCGTCCGGCGCAGCAGCAGAGTTTATTATCCCTGGTTGCTGGATATGCGAGACTTGGCGTGTCTTGGTGATAACGTAGTGGTGTACAATTTGGGAATGGTAACGCTGGGAGCGCGTTGCTCCTTAAGCCAAGAAGCGTATATATGTGCAGGCACGCATGACTACACCAGCCTGGCGATGCCGTTGGTAACGGCACCAATTACGGTGGGGGCCGATGCGTGGATTTGCGCCCGGGCTTTTATCGGGCCGGGGGTGACGGTGGGCGAGGGCGCGGTAGTGGGTGCATGTGCGGTAGTGATGAAGGATGTGTCGCCGTGGACGGTGGTGGCGGGTAATCCGGCGCGGGTGGTTAAGGAACGTAAAATGGCGGAAAATATTTCGGACGTTGAAGCTGGGGGCGCATAGGGAGCATGGCAGACGCACACGATTATTCTGTAATGATTCCCACGAAAAATGAGGAGGTTAATCTGCCCTTTGCGCTGGCAAGTGCTGTGGGCCGGGCGCGGGATGTTTTTGTATTGGACTCCGGGTCCAGCGACGGCACTGAAAAAATTGCGAGGGACGGCGGGGCACAGTTCGTCTTTCAACCGTGGCTTGGCTACGCACGGCAGAAAAATTGGGGGCTGGATAATCTGCCGGTCAAAACCTCCTGGGTATTTATTTTGGACGCCGATGAAGTGATAACCGAATCGCTTGCGGCGGAACTCGCCGCCATCGCCAATCTCAATCAGTGTCAGGAGAATGGCTTTTACGTCAACCGATTTTTCATTTTTCTCGGGAAGCGAATACGCCATTGCGGCTATTATCCGAGTTGGAATTTGCGATTTTTCCGGTACGGCAAGGCGCGTTACGAGGAAAGGGAAGTCCACGAGCACATGGTTGTGGATGGGCGGGTTGGATATCTGAAGGGAGAGATGGAACACAATGATCGGCGCGGCATGGAATTTTATATTGCTAAGCACAATCACTACAGCACCTTGGAGGCAGGAGAGCTTTTCCGAATAGCGCAGGGGGCGGCGGAAGGCACCATGGCATTTAGTTTTTTCGGCGGCCCGGTTGAACGGCGTCGTTGGATCAAACATAAAATCTGGCCGAGGCTGCCGGCCAAGTGGCTGGCGCGTTTTGGGTACATGTATTTTCTGCGTTTGGGCATACTCGACGGAGTAATCGGGTTCCATTTCTGCGTGTTTTTAGCATCCTACGAGCACCAGATAACGCTGAAGCTTATTGAACTGCGGCGGCAACGCGGCAACTGATTCAGTATTTAGCACTATTGGCAGGGCCTGTGACAGTTTCTGCCAGGTCTCTCCGGCCCAAATCCTTAACTTTTTAGCGCAGTTGCGCATTATCCCTCTTTCTGCAACCCCATAGCCCTCCCGAGGAATAGCACAGACCCGCTGAACAAGCTCATTGGAAAGTGAATAACATGCCTGCATCCATGGTCCCGCATTAGCTAAGAGGATTGCTACGCACCCAAACAAATTATGATGCTCGCGCCCATTCCGCGCCCAAAAAGCCTCCTAACTTCCAACTCCCAACTCCTGAATGCTGGCGGCCACAGCCGCCCCAAAACATCTTGGACATCTTGGACAACTTGAACCAAACCCGCTAAAATCAATGCTCCCATCAACATGTCCAACCTGAACACCTTGGCCACCTTGAAATTCGCAAAGCAAACCTTTCTGCCCTCTGGATTTAAACGGTATTTGCTGGTTCCAGTCGCGTTTGTCCATCTTTCATGACCATGGAATGATGACCATGGTAAAGGTACTACCGATCACCGGGGTGGCATGTGCTTGTTTATCACATTTGCCCGCAAACTATCCCAAAGATCCCGCTGATCGGCTGATTGGAGCCACCGCCCAGGCTGCGGGAATAGGGTTGATCACGGCGGACGCGGCAATCCGCCGGTCGAAGGCCCTGCGGACAATCTGGTAAGTAGTGACGCAGACCCACGAGGGAATTCACTCGCAGGACCCGCAGAGGGGGCAGAGGCGGACGGGGTTCCAAATTCCATAATGAGTAGTTAATGAATTATCATCAGAAGTTCCACATTTTGATCCGTGATCCGTGCCGCGTGATTCCAGATTCCAGATTCCAGGTTCCGGGTTCCAAGTTCCGGGTTTCCGGCCACTTGGCCGCGCCTCTTGCCCGCCCCCACGCGGATTGCGGGCCCTGCGGATTTGACGCGTGGGTGGAGATTTCATAAACTAAGGGGCTTGGAAATTCGTTGGGCTTAGCTCAGTTGGTAGAGCACGAGGTTGTGGTCCTCGGGGTCGCGGGTTCGAGTCCCGTAGCCCAACCTGGGGCGGCCGCGGCCGCAGCCGCAGGTTACGGGTGACGGGTTACAGGGGACAACGTCAGTATCGGGTAGAGTATTGGGTATTGGCAGTAAATGCAGGAACAACCAGAAATTAAATGTTTAGCCGGCAGGTTTAACCTGCCGAGCAGAATAGTAAAGCGGCAGCGCTTCCGAAGCATTCTAACTTCTCGCCGGGTACGCGGGGTGCCGGAATTCGGGGTGGTTTATGGGCGATTGGTTGCAGCGACGGAAAACAGCGGGTAAACTGGTCAATCTTGGCTGGATTTCCTTTTTGGAAATTTAGCCTACGGCGATGCGGCGGCGGTATCCGGTAATCGGATGGTTTTAATTCTCCACCGTATCGAGCCGATGAGACGAACACAATGGCCGCATGCTGCTGTAGCTCAGTTGGTAGAGCGCGTCCTTGGTAAGGACGAGGTCATGGGTTCAAGTCCCATCAGTAGCTTTTTTATGCCGCGGGTATTGAGGCGATGGCAAACCGGCTCCTCAAGAACTTGCGGATTTGCGGAAATGAATCCGAAAGCCTTGGCCAGGCTGCGAAGCTTGGCGAAGATGAGACATCGGATAACTGGATTTTTAATCGTGGTATTGGCTGCCGCGATAGTGTTTTGTATGACTGGATTTTCTCTACCACAGGAGGTATTTATCCATGGCCAAAGGCGTATTTGAACGTAAGAAGCCGCACGTAAACGTAGGCACCATCGGTCACATTGACCATGGCAAGACCACTTTAACCGCGGCATTGACCACGGTGTTGGCGGCCCAGGGTTTGGCGCAGGCGATTTCCTATGATTCGGTGGCTAAGGCCTCCGAAAAGCAGGGGCGCCGCGATCCAAGCAAAATTGTGACCATTGCGGTATCGCATGTGGAATATGAATCAGTGGCCCGCCACTATGCCCACATCGACTGCCCCGGCCACGCGGACTTTGTGAAGAACATGATCACCGGTGCCGCTCAGATGGACGGAGCCATTTTGGTGGTATCCGCCGCGGACGGCCCGATGCCTCAGACCCGTGAACACGTGCTGCTGGCGCGGCAGGTCAACGTACCGCGGATCGTGGTGTTCCTCAATAAAATTGATCTCGTGGATGATCCGGAGTTGCTGGAACTCGTCGAATTGGAAATCCGCGAACTGCTGAACAAGTACAAGTTCCCGGGCGATGAAGTGCCGATTATCCGCGGTTCCGCCGTGGCGGCTCTGAAGAATCCGACGGATGCCAAAGCTATCGAGCCGATCATGAAGCTCGTAGCGGCACTGGACAGCTACATTCCTGAACCGGTGCGTGAAACCGATAAGCCGTTCCTCATGCCTGTGGAAGACGTGTTTTCCATTAAGGGCCGCGGTACGGTAGGTACGGGCCGAGTGGAACGCGGAACCATCAAGGTTGGTGATGACGTGGAAATCGTCGGTCTGCATAAAGACCCGATGAAGTCGGTTGTTACCGGCGTGGAAATGTTCCAGAAGGTTCTGGATCAGGCGATTCCCGGTGATAACGTTGGCTTGTTGCTGCGTGGCGTGGAAAAAGAACAGTTGGAGCGCGGTCAGGTTATCGCGAAGCCCGGTTCGATTACCCCGCACACCAAGTTTGAAGCGGAAATTTACGTACTGACCAAAGAAGAGGGCGGCCGCCATACCGCATTCTTCAAGGGCTACCGCCCACAGTTCTACTTCCGTACCACAGACGTGACCGGCTCGCTGGATCTTCCATCGGGCACGGAGATGGTCATGCCTGGGGATAATGTGAAGATCACCGTGGATTTGGGTGAATGCCCAATCGCGATGGAACAGGGTGTCCGCTTCGCTATTCGCGAAGGTGGCCGGACGGTCGGTGCGGGCGTTGTGACCAAGATCCTCGCCTAACTGATTCGTTAAGATGAATCTTGATGAAAACCATGGGCCACGCGGGCGGGGATTTCCTGCCCGCGTGGCTCTGTCAATAGTCAAGATTACTGGATTGTTTTCAGGCCTGTGAAAAGTTTCTATAATACAGGCACTGATCCGGCTGGTTATAAGGCACCATCCCGGAGCTTTGGGGAGCCGCGTGGCGGAATCCTGAAGTATGAAATTGTCGCTTGAATTGGAGTCGCGGAAATGGCGCGTGAATGGGCATGGTTGCAATGTAGTGAGACCAAAGATCTCAACTACCGTATCAGCATCAACCCCAAGGAGATGGATGTGAAGAAGACATTCTTCAAGTTCTCTCCGCGGTTGCGTAAGCATACGGATCATAAGATCAAGAAAGGTAAGTAATTGTTCGGAGCCGACCCGAGCGGTTTTTAGGGCATTTACGGCAGTAGCTCAATTGGCAGAGCACCGGTCTCCAAAACCGGGGGTTGCAGGTTCAACTCCTGCCTGCCGTGTTGTTGGTGACGTTGCGGTTTTGCTGAACAGGAAAGCGGACGCGATGGACGCGACGGACGGGTTGGATATGTTCGGGAAGAATCCCGGCACGGCTTGGCAGAGCGGAAAAGACGGTAGAAAAACGGGGTGCGAAACCCGGCCGTTGCAGTGAAGTCTGGAGTAGGTTTTGTCGTTCTTTAATATCTATAAAAAAGGGCAGGGAAAGTGGGTACGCCTGGGCACGGTGATTGGCTTGGGGCTGCTGATCGCTTTGGGTATTTTGTGGATTAAGAACACATTTATGCCACTGGCTCCGGCCTATTCCAAGATGATTATGGTGGTGCTGGTTGGTGCGGCGGGGGCGTTGTTTTGCTTTTATGTTGTGAACCGTCCGAACCTTGCGGATTTTATGATCCTGACGGAAAGTGAGATGCGTAAAGTGGTGTGGCCCACCCGGGCGGCGGTGATACGAGCCACGCGGTTGGTGGTGCTGTCCACGTTGGGAATGGCCCTGATGTTGTTTCTGGTGGATACGTTTTTCGTGTGGTTGTTCCGCGCGATTCATGTAATCCGATAATGCGGAATAATCCGCAGTTATCATTGAAGTGTCGGCGGTTTAATTCCGCAGGCAAGTTTTGGCGAAATGAGCACTGAACAAATTACGGAGCGTCAAGTGACCGAATCTTCTACGAAACACTGGTGTGTGCTGAAGGTCGCTTCCAACAAGGAAGACCAGGTTCGCGACACGCTGGATCGCAAAATAAAGGCGGAAAACCTCACCGACATTATTGGGCGGCTGCTGGTGCCGCGGGAGCGGGTCAAAAAAGTCAAAGCCGGTCAACAAAAAGTTGCCGAGAATAAAACGTACCCGGGGTACGTGTTTGTTGAAATGGAATTAAATTCTGATGGCACCATCCCGGAGCGGGCCTGGTACGTGTTTAAGGAAACAGCGGGGGCCGGTGATTTTATCGGTCAGAAAAACAAGCCTGATCGCATGGGAGCCAAAGAAGTTGAAAAGCTCATTGCTGATGCGGAGAAGCCGGAAGCCGGTCCGGCGGTGAAGGTTGAATTCCTCAAGGGTGATGCGGTGAAGGTCCGGGAAGGGCCGTTTGAGAATTTCGAGGGCGCAGTGGATGAAATTTTCCCGGACAAAGGCATGGTGCGCGTCATTGTAACGATTTTCGGCCGTGCTACGCCGCTGGAGCTGGAATACTGGCAATTGGAAAAAGTCCAATAGATTCAGTAAAATGATGGGTTCTCCGCGGCGATGCGTGGCAACATTTCAAGGCTATAATAGAAATGTTGCAAGACCCGCCCGGAATGGAAAATGTTTTACAGTCGTTTTCGCACCGGGAGAAAGAAAAAGTACGTGCTGCGATGAATTTACTTACCGATACCAACATCACCGCCTCCGCCCCTCGTAGATTGGTGCCGAAAACGGCGATGGGGAAATGGTTATGGGTGATCGGCTGCATTCTGGTGCTGGTGCCGCTGGTCATGGTGGGGCTGCTGCTGACGGTAGCGGCCATTGTCGCGGTGCTGGTACTGGGTTTGATATCGCTGATTATTATTGCGATACGAAGGGTTGGTCGCCGGTCTGATACCCAAGCCAATCGGCCGTCGCTGTCGCAACGATGGATGGCCAGTGACGGCCGCAGAAATGTAAGGGTGGTTCCCCGGTCCAATACGGAGAGTTGATGATGCATCGGATGTCACCGATGCGAGCGCTTTTGTGAATCAGGTTTTTGTAGACGTACAGGATTTTTGAGGTTTAAGTTATGGCCAAGGTTAAGGAAATAGCCAAAAAGTTTAAGATGCAGGCCCCCGGCGGAACCGCCACGCCAGCGCCACCAATTGGGCCGGTGTTGGGAGCCAATGGCGTAAACCCTGGCCAGTTCATCCAACGCTTCAATGCCGCGACCGCCGCACTGAAAGGCAAGGTCGTAGGCGTGGAAGTTACCCTGTACACGGACCGTTCGTTTGATTTTGTCATCAAAACGCCGCCGGCATCGGTGATGATCAAAGATATTCTGGGGCTTGAGAAAGGCAGCGGCGAGCCGAACAAAAATAAGATCGGCAAGCTCACCAAAGCTCAACTGCGCAAGCTGGCCCAGGAGAAATTGCCTGACTTGAACGCTACGAATGTGGAATCCGCGGAAAGAATTCTGGCTGGTTCCGCCCGTTCGATGGGTGTTGAAATCACGGAATAAAATGAAGCTAGCTTTTTCCACCAATGCGTTCAAAAAAACATCGCTGGAAGAAGCCGTTGATTCCATCGCCGCCGCCGGGTATGGCGGTGTGGAAATCATGGCCGACGTTCCGCATGCTTACCCGCCGCACATGCCGGACGGGCGCGTCGCGGACCTGCGGCGACACTTGGATTCGCTGAAGCTGCGAATCTCCAATATCAACGCGTTTACTTTTTTTGCCATCGGCGACACGCTGCATCCTTCCTGGATTGAAAATGACCCGGCTCTGCGGGAGCAGCGCATCCGCCATACTGAAAACTGCATTCGCATGGCGGCGGCGTTGGGGGCGAAGACCATTTCATTGGAACCAGGCGGCCCTGTGGAAGCTCTGGCCCGTGAAGATGCACTGTCACTATATCAAGCGGGACTCATGCGAGTGCTTCCGCTGGCGCAGCAGTTCAATATGATGCTGCTGGTGGAGCCTGAGCCGCGGCTTTTGATTGAAACCACCGACCAATGCGTGGAATTTCTGCAGCGGGTGAATCACCCCAATTTGCGGATGAACTGTGATCTGGGGCATTTGTATTGTGTGGGGGAAGATCCGGCGGAGTCGTTTGGGAAATGTCACCCTTGGGTGTCGCATGTGCATTTAGAGGACATTGCGTCCAGTCGCGTGCATCACCATCTGATCCCGGGGCGCGGGGCCATGGATTGGGCTTCTATTTTCGCAGCCTTTAAGCAGGTGGACTATAAGGGTTGGGCGACCGTGGAGCTTTATCCGTATGAGACCACAGCGCGCGAAGCGGCGGATGAGGCGTTCGCATTTCTGCAGCGGTATATGTAAGCTTTCCGTCGCGGCGGGGACGGGCGTTTAACATCGGAAATAAATATGGACAATTTTCAATATATTGATAAGCAGTTGCACTGTGAGCGCGTGGCGGTGCGGGAAATCGTGGAGAAAACCGGCACACCGACATATATTTACAGCCAAGCCACGCTGCTGTCCCATTTTGACCGCATCGCGTCCGCGTTTGCGCCGCTTAGCGCGTTGATTTGCTATTCCATTAAATCCTGCGGGAATCTGGCCATTCTTCAATCTTTGCGGGCACGTGGCAGCGGCTTTGATGTGGTGTCAGGGGGGGAGCTTTTTCGGGCGCTGAAAGCCGGTGCGGACCCCAGAATGATTGTATTCGCGGGCGTCGGTAAAACCGATCAGGAAATTAACGAGGCGCTCGATGCCGGCATCGGTTGGTTCAATATTGAAAGCGAAGAGGAATTCTGGAATCTGGATGGTTTGGCGGGGTCCAAAAAAATCATCGCGCATGGGGCTTTGCGGGTTAACCCGGATGTCAGCAGCGCCGGCACGCACCAGAAAACGCTGACGGGAAAAAAGGAGACGAAATTTGGCGTGGATATTGATCGGGCCGAAGCCTTTTATATGCAAGCGGCGGCCGCCAAAAATGCCCGATTAAGCGCCCTGCATTTGCATATTGGTTCCCCGATTAAATCTACGCAGCCGTATGTGGATGCCATTACCAAAGCGCTGAACTTGATCGACCGCCTGGCGGCGAAGAACATTGTTATTGATACGCTGGATATCGGTGGGGGTTTTGCCGCATTTTATGAAGGCAATGAAGCTCCATCAGCCGCCGATTATGCCGCGGCGATTATTCCTCTGCTCAAGGATCGCAAACTGCGGATCATTCTCGAGCCGGGGCGGTCCATTTCCTGTAATGCCGGCATTCTGGTAACGCGTGTGCAATACAGTAAGCAGGGGGGCAGTAAGAAATTTACTATTGTAGATGCAGCCATGAATGATCTGATTCGTCCCACACTATATGAAAGCTATCACTTTATCTGGCCCGTGGATGTCAGCGATTCATGCCTGCCGGAAAATCGGCAAAGTACCCTGCGAAGTGCCAATGATGAAAAGGTGGATGTCGTCGGCCCGGTGTGCGAAAGCGGGGATTATCTGGCGAAGGACCGGTATTTGCCACGAACAAAACGCGGAGATTTGCTGGCCGTGTTTTCAGCGGGTGCGTATGGATTTGCCATGAGCAGCCAATACAATGCCCGTCCGCGTGCCGCTGAGGTGCTCGTGGATGGCAACGCCTGGCGGATTATCCGCCGGCGTGAAACCTACCAGGATTTAATTGCCGCGGAAATATAAACTTCATGCTGCGCCAAAGTCACTACGTATCTTCGGTTCCCATGCTCACGCGGCAATGGATTGTCGAAGGTTATATCTGGCAGTGTACCGGTCCGTGCGATCAAGCCCCGGAAGACACGAAATTTGTTGCCGTTCTGCCGGACCACACCACGCTTTTTGCCACACCATCCCCAGCCATTCCGATGTCACCGGGCTGCCTATTTGCAGCCTGGAAAGTAGCAATTTACAGTGATGCCGCGGAACAAACGCCCTTGGCGGTATTGGACACGCTTGGCCACTACGCCCAGATTGAATCATTCAGCGTTCCGCTTACAGAGGATGAACCCGACGACACCGATACGATGGTCGCACCATCATTCTGCCGATTTCTCTGCGGAGAAACCACCGGCGAACTGCATATTTGCCCGGATTAAATAAATAAAAAAGGCCGGCGATTCGATGGGAATCGTCGGCCTTGGATTGTTTGAACGGATTTGCTTTCGCAAGCAAAGCCAGCTAATGGCTTGTCAAACTTATTTGAGTTCGACGGTTGCGCCTTCAGCTTCAAGCTCTTTCTTGAGCTTCTCGGCTTCGGCCTTATCAACACCAGCCTTGACCACCTTCGGGGCGGCGGTGACCAGATCCTTGGCTTCTTTGAGGCCCAGGTTGGTAGCAGCGCGGACAATTTTGATGATCTGGATGGTTTTCTCGCCGGGGGCTTTGAGCACCACGTCAAAGGTGCTCTGCTCTTCAGCGGGAGCCGCCGCACCACCACCAGCTGCTGGGGCGGCCATCATTACGCCACCGCCGGCAGCGGCTTCGATGCCGTGCTTTTCCTTGAGATAATCACTGAGCTGTTTAGCCTGCAGCAGCGAGAGGGCAACAATCTTATCGCCCAGTTCCATGATGTCAGCAGCAAATTCTGC
>JAJZGH010000010.1:23738-37032 GCA_021798635.1 Planctomycetota bacterium
CATAGTAAAACTCCACAAGTTCGCTTGTCTCCACCAGCCAGGGCGACGCGCCCCGTTTTAACTGCTCCAGGCAGGCTGAATGAATGACAAAAGACATAAAAAACAAATTAAATTGAGCTTATTGCACCGGCCCGCTTATGCGGCGACCGGGGCTTCCTTTTCCTTCTTTTCAATAACGGCTTTGACCAGGCCCGCCACGTTGCGGCCCGGCCCAACAATTTGTCCGGCCAGTTTACGGCCCGGAGAAATAGCCAGTGTCGAAATCTGAGCGTGCAGTTCTCTGCGTCCGGGCAGTTTGGCCAGGGCTTCAGTGGCTGGTTTATCCAGCAATTGGCCTTCAACGACCGATCCCTTGATTTTGAGCTTGGCGATTTCCTTGCCTTGCTCGAGCAATTCCTTCACGGAATCGACCACGGATTCGCCGCCATAGACCAAGGCGTTGGTGCCCAAAAGAAGATCACCACCGGCCTTAAGACCGACCTTTTCCATGGCCCGACGCCCCTGAGCGTTGGCAATGACGGTCATCCGCACATTCTTTTTCTTCAATCCGTTGCGCAGCTTGTTGGTGTCGTTGGCGTTGATGCCGGAATAATCCACAATAACCACGCTGTCGGCACCGGTCAGGCGCTTCTCAAGTTCCGTGGCAATCAGGTTTTTAATACGCTTACTCATAATGTAAACCTCTTAAGTGTTGTTCAGAAAATCTCAGGCGGTCTCAATAACATCCAGGTGGCTGGTGTCAATTTGCACGCCGGGACTCATGGTGCTGTGTATCGTTACTTTTTTAACGTACTGGCCTTTGGAGGTAGGGGGCTTTAACCGGCGAATGGTAGTAATAAACGCATGAATATTGGCTGCCAGATCGGCTTCGGCAAAACTCAGTTTACCGACCACGGCGTGAATATTACCGCCTTTATCATTTCGGAATTCCACCTTACCGGCGGCATATTCCTTAACGGCATTGGTGACATCGGTCGCGACGGTGCCGGCTTTGGGGCTGGGCATTTTGCCCTGGGGGCCAAGAACCTTACCCAATCGGGTGATTTTCGGCATCATTTCAGGTGTCGCCACGGCGACATCAAAGTCCATCCAGCCATCGTTGACCTTTTTAATTAGATCATCCGCACCCGCTTCAACCGCACCGGCAGCCTTGGCGGTTTCAATATCATTGCCTTGAACAAAGGCGATCACGCGGCGCGTCTTGCCGATGCCTTTGGGCAAACTTACCGAACCACGGACGTTTTGGTCGGCCTGGGTGGCATCGATGCCTAAATGAAGGACAATATTAACGCTTTCGTCAAATTTCGCCGCCTTGAATTTTTTGAGCACAGGAATGGCCTGCTCAACAGTCACCGGGGTTTTGGGCAAATGCTCCGCTGACTGACGATAGCGTTTTCCGCGTTGGTTTAATGCTTTAATCGCCATAACGGCATAGACTCCTCAAGATAAGCAGCAGCGGCATAAAGTGATCATGCCAGTGAGCTTAGGCCATGAAAAATACAGCTCGGAAATAATTACTTTAACTGGCAGAGGGGACAAGGGGCCAAGTGCTGGATTGGCCGTTTCCCGGCCGATGGAGCCGAAAAACCGTAAAAATCAGGCGTTTTTTTCGCCTGATTCTATTTTTTTGTCCGCTCCGGAGTTTATTCCGAGCTTCCACTATTCAGGCCCGTGGTTCGGCCTCCCGTAGGGGAGCAAATAAGATACCGAGCGAGGAAAAAATTGTCAAGCAGCCATATTACACTTGCGTTAAGGCTGAAGGGTGTATACAATGCAGGACTATGAATAGCCGGGCTACCATTGTTGTTTGTGTTTGTTCTTCTTTCCCCCCCTTCATAGTTGATTCATATTTTTTGGTTGCAGTGGACTGAAAGAAACTGTTCTTCTGTTCCTTGAATGTCGGAGGTTAAACCATGCGTGTACGTGTAACGCAAGTGCGTGATTATTCAAAACGTGGCGATGCCTTGCCCATCCCGAACCTCATAGAGGTTCAGACCGCCGCCTATCGGCGATTCCTGCAAGCGGACACCGAGCCTGAAAAGCGAAAAAATGACGGCATCGAAGCGTTGCTGCGGGAAGTATTTCCCATTGAGTCGTATGACGGCTCGATGAAATTGGAATACATCAGCTATGAACTGGGCAAAGCGCGGTATTCGCGCGATGAATGCCGGGCGCTGCGATTAACTTACGGCATGCCTCTTCGCATTAAGGTTCGCTTAAGCCGCAAGGACAAACCGGATATGGTCGAAGAATCGATTTATCTGGGTGATGTACCCATTATGACCGGCGGCGGCGAATTTATTATCAACGGAGCGGAGCGCGTTATTGTTTCGCAGCTTCACCGCTCCCCGGGCGTGGACTTTCTGATTCAATCTCAGGAAGGCGACCGCCCCCTGCATTCCTGCCGGGTAATTCCCGAACGCGGGAGCTGGATTGAAATCAACGTCACCAAGAAGGACGTTCTGGTGGTGCGTATTGACCAGTCCGGCAAAATTCCGGCTACCAGCTTCCTGCGGGCTATGGATGAGAAATATGGCACCGATGAAGCTTTGATCCGGGCCTTTTACGAAACCCGCACCGTAGCCGTGGGGCAGTTAAAAGCGGATTATTATGCAGTGGGTTCCATTGTGGACACTGAAACCGGCGAAGAGCTTGTGAAATCCGGTGCCCAAATCGGTGATAGGGTGGCTAAAATTCAGGCCAGTAGCCTGAAAAAAATCGAAGTTATTGAGAAACTTGCGGATCCGCTGATTCTCAACACTTTGCAGGAAGATGATTCCCATAGCC
Source organism: Planctomycetota bacterium (assembly GCA_021798635.1). The sequence goes on from JAJZGH010000010.1 coordinate 26,526, forward strand.
ATAAAGAGGCTTTGCGCAAAATTTACAGTCGTCTGCGGCCGGGCAATCCGCCCAACGATGACAAGGCCAAAACGCTGTTTGCGGAAAAATTCTTTGATGTGGCCCGTTACCGCCTTGGTCGGGTGGGGCGTTTCCGCATTAACCGCAAATTTGAACAGAATGTTCCTGAAGATGTCATGACCTTGCGGCCGGAAGATATTCTCGGCAGCATCAAATACCTTCTGGAATTGCGCGGTGGCCGCGGTTATGTGGATGACATTGACCATCTGGGCAATCGTCGCCTGCGTACCATTGACGAACTGGCGCAGGAAGAGTTACGCAAGGGCTTCCTGAAGCTGCGCCGCACGGTGCAAGAACGCTTAAGCATGAAGGCCCCGGAAGAAGTTGCCAAGATTGTGGAACTGGTGAACTCCAAGAGCATTAGCAGCTCTATTGAATACTTCTTTGGGCGCAGCGAGCTATCGCAGGTGGTCGATCAGACCAATCCTCTTTCGCAGCTTACGCATGAGCGCCGTCTGTCGGCCCTTGGGCCTGGCGGTTTAAACCGTAAACGTGCAGGCTTTGAAGTTCGCGATGTGCATATTTCGCACTATGGGCGTATCTGCCCGATTGAAACGCCGGAAGGCACGAACATCGGTCTGATTGCGTCGTTATCGATTTATGCCGGCGTTGATGACTATGGCTTCCTGATTACGCCGTATCGTGTGGTCGAAGGCGGCAAGGTCAACGGGGTACATAAATATCTCCGTGCGGATGAAGAAATGAAAGCTGTGCTGGCTCCGCCGGAAGTGGCGTCGCCGGATTCCGGAAAAGTGCGGCAGGATCTTCTTCTGGCCCGCGTGAACGGTGATCTGCAGCAGGTTCGCGGATCGGAAATTAACTATGTTGATATTTCCCCCAAGCAAACGGTGGCCATCTCGGCGGCGTTAATTCCCTTCTTGGAGCACGATGACGCGAATCGGGCCTTGATGGGATCGAACATGCAACGTCAGGCCGTACCTCTGCTGATTACGGATCCTCCGGTGGTCGGAACCGGGCTGGAAAAGATTATTCCTTATAATAGCGGCATGGTGATCAAAGCGGATCGCGCCGGGGTCATCACCTTTGTGGATGCCTGTCGGATTGTCATTGACAATTCTGATGAATATGTCCTGCGGAAAAATGCCGGGTTAAATGACAAAACCTGCATGACGCAAAAGCCGCTGGTGGCGGTGGGGCAAAAAGTTAAGAAGGGCCAGATCATTGCCGACGGCCCGGCCTGCCGCAATGGCGAATTGGCGCTGGGACGCAACGTTCTCGTGGCCTTTATGACTCTCGACGGCTACAACTATGAAGACGCTATTGTCGTGTCTGAACGGTTGATCAAGGGCGATGTATTTACGTCCATCCACATTGAGGAATTCGATGTGGAAGTGCGCGAAACCAAGCTCGGCCGTGAGGAATTCACGCGTGATATTCCCAACGTCAGCGAAAAGGCGTTGAAAAATCTCGACGAAAGCGGAATTGTCAGCATCGGTACGCATGTCAGCCCCGGTGACATTCTCGTAGGTAAGGTTTCACCCAAGAGCAAGACGGAACTATCGCCGGAAGAAAAACTTCTGCACGCCATTTTCGGCCGCGCCGGCGAAGACGTGAAGAATGATTCTCTGGAAGTTCCCGCCGGAACTGAAGGCGTGGTGATCGGTGCGCAGCGGTTCAGCCGGCGCATGCACATGAACGACGACCAGAAGAAAATTCTTCAGAAAGAAATGAAAGAGTACGGCAAGCAGATGGATGTGCGCATCGCCGAACTATTTCGGAAGATGGCCGATGAAATTAATGAAGCCACCGGCCAGACCATGGTCGATCCATCAACTCGGCAAAAAGTCGGTAAGTCGGATCAAGACGAGGTCATTCTGGAGCAGGTTGAAAGCTTTGCCGTAAGCTGGATCAAAGGCGCGGAAGATGCCCGTAAGCGCGGTGAGCAGATTTATCATCGCTACAAGGCCACGCTGCAATCCATGCGTGAAGAAAAGACCAGGAAAATGGAGCACATGAAGCGTGGCGATGAGCTGCCATCAGGTGTTCTTGAAATGGTCAAAGTGTATCTGGCCACGAAGCGGCAACTGTCAGTGGGCGATAAGATGGCCGGCCGGCACGGAAACAAGGGCGTCATCGCCCGTATCGTTCCCGAAGCGGATATGCCGTTCCTGGAAGATGGAACGCCCGTGGATATTGTGTTAAATCCGCTGGGCGTGCCGTCGCGTATGAACATTGGACAGATTCTTGAAACGCATCTGGGTTGGGCCGCGGCCGTGCTGGGCTTCCAGGCGGTTACACCGGTATTTGACGGTGCCAGCGAATCGGAGATTCTCAAAGCGGTCGAAGAGGCCAATGCCCATGTGCGCAGTCGCCGCGTAGAATTGGCTGAGAAGAAGCTTCCTCCGCCTCCCGGGGAAATTTCCGTTGAAATGCCGGCACTTTTGAAAATTAACCTGTACGATGGCCGCACCGGCGAACCGTTTGAGCAAAAGGTGACCGTGGGTTACATGTACATGCTTAAACTTCACCATCTGGTTGATGAGAAAATCCATGCCCGGTCCACCGGTCCATACAGTCTTATCACACAGCAGCCCCTTGGCGGAAAAGCCCGCACCGGCGGTCAGCGTTTCGGTGAGATGGAAGTGTGGGCCCTGGAAGCCTACGGTGCCGCCTATGTATTGCAGGAACTTTTGACCGTTAAATCTGATGATGTGGAAGGCCGCACCAAGATTTATGAAAGCATGGTCAAAGGTACCAACACGCTCGATGCCGGCACGCCGGTTTCCTTTGATGTGCTGTGCAATGAAATCCGCGGCTTAGGGTTGAATATTACGCTGGAAAAGAAGAAAGGAATATAGCGTTATAGATCAGATATGATCGATTATGTTGTCTGCTTTAAGGAATTCATCTTGGCTGCGTGGTCTGAAATTAGTAGGGATAATTGGAGAGCGGCGCAAGCACTGCAGGAGCGTTCTCCCCGAAGCAGTGTAAGTCGCGCCTATTATGCCGCATTTTCAGCGCTTACACAGAAATTTGCGCATAAACGATTGTCCTTTTCAGGCAAGGAGTCGCCGCGGCACCGCGATATTCCCGACTTGGTGAACCGGGTTTTTCCCTCCAAAGCTCGTGCCGGAGAAATTCGTCGGAATATCAGGGCCTTAAATGCCATGCGACTGAACGCGGATTATTCAGCGAGGCGGTCCACCGATACCCAATCCGCAAAGGAAGCTATCCGATCCTCGGCCATTGTGTTACGAGCATGCGGAGTAAAACTATGAGGCTGCAATCGCAAAATTTGAGTGGTGTTTCGAAGGTGGTTGAGAAATATTTAAAAAAACACCAACCTCGAAATTACAAGTTGGTCGTTAAACAAGCAGGATCCAAGCAAGACGGCGACTGGTGGTACATACTGGTCCAACCTGACAAGGAAACAGTCAGTTCGTTTGACTACGCCAGCAGGCTGGCCAAGACGGAGGATGAGTTAAGTGAAAATGAGCATTTGAAGGTGCTGCTTGTTCCTGTGATACCGGAATAATTTAAGAACTGAATTTATAACTCTTTTGGGAGTCAATAACCATGGCTGAAACAGCAGTTTATGATCGAATTAATGACTATGGCGCAGTAAAAATCGCCTTAGCCAGCCCCAACGACATTCGTTCGTGGAGCTTTGGCGAAGTCAAAAAGCCGGAAACGATTAACTATCGCACCTACCGCCCCGAACGGGACGGATTGTTTTGCGAACGCATTTTCGGCCCGGAACGGGACTGGGAATGTGCCTGCGGAAAATATAAAGGCACGAAATATAAGGGTGTCATCTGCGATCGATGCGGGGTGAAAGTAACCCATAGCCGTGTGCGGCGCAAACGCATGGGGCATATCAGCCTCGCGGCCCCGATTGTTCATATCTGGTTTTTCAAGGCCATGCCCAGCCGCTTGGGCAACTTGCTGGATATGAAGACCAGTGATCTGGAAAAAGTGGTCTATTATCAAGATTATTGCGTGACCGACCCCGGCACGACCCCCTTGAAGAAAAAGCAATTGCTCACCGAAGAAGAGCATCGCGATGCGCGCGAGAAATATGGCGATTCCTTTAAGGCTGAGATGGGAGCCGACGCAGTGCGTTCCCTGCTCAATGCGATGAATCTGGCGGAAGTTTCCAGCCAGATTCGCGAAGGTATTGAGACCACCAACAGTAAGCAGAAAATTAAGGACTTCACGAAGCGTCTGAAAATCGTGGAAGCTATTCGCCAGTCGCAAAATAAGCCCGAATGGATGATCTTTGAAGTCATTCCGGTTATTCCGCCGGACCTTCGGCCTTTGGTGCTGCTGGAATCAGGCAACTTTGCCACCAGTGATCTTAATGATCTGTATCGCCGGATTATCAACCGCAACAACCGCTTGCGCAAGCTGGTGGATCTTAATGCGCCGGAAGTGATCATCCGCAATGAAAAGCGAATGCTGCAACAGGCCGTGGATGCCTTATTTGACAATGGGCGCTGCCGCCGCCCGGTGCTGGGGGCCTCCAATCGTCCGCTGAAATCCCTGACGGATATGATCAAAGGCAAGCAGGGGCGATTCCGTGAGAATCTTCTGGGCAAGCGTGTGGATTATTCCGCCCGTTCGGTCATCGTCGTAGGGCCGGAATTAAAGCTGCATCAATGCGGTATGCCCAAGAAAATCGCCTTGGAGCTTTTCCAGCCGTTTATTATTCGTAAGCTCAAAGAGCATGGGTACGCTGACACCATCAAGTCCGCCAAGAAAATGATTGAGCGTCGGGACCGGGAAATCTGGGACATCCTGGAAGAAGTCATCAAGGGGCATCCCGTGCTGTTGAATCGGGCTCCTACGCTGCACCGCATTGGTATTCAGGCCTTTGAGCCGGTGCTCATTGAAGGTAACGCTATTAAGATTCACCCGTTGGTCTGTAAGGGCTTCAACGCCGATTTTGACGGCGATCAGATGGCCGTGCATTTGCCGCTGTCGGTGGAAGCGCAGGCTGAAGCACAAATGTTGATGCTTTCCACGCATAATATTTTCTCGTCTGCCAATGGATCCCCGATTATTGGTCCTTCCCAGGACATTGTGATGGGGATTTACTACATCACCACCATGCGGCAGGGTGAACCGGGCTGGCGTGAGGCCGGCAAGGAACTGGCGTTCCATAATTATCACGAGGCGCTGCTGGCTTATGACCGCAAGCAGATTGGCATTCATACGCCGATTCGCATTCGCATCACGCGCGGCAAAGTGGTCAATGGGCAGGGCAAAGCTCCGGAAGCCTCCCCGGCTAACCGGGTCATCGTATCTACCGTCGGTCGCTGTATGTTTAACGACATTTTGGCGCCGGCCATGCCGTTTTATAATTACACGCTGTCCAGTAAGGGTGGCAGCCGCGTCATTGCGGATTGCTATCAATTGCTGGGGCGCCCGGCGACCATTGATCTGCTGGACAACATGAAGGAACTGGGCTTTAAGATGTCCACCCTTGCGGGATTAAGCTTCGGTATAACCGATCTGCGAATTCCCGCCCGCAAGTCCCAGATCATTGATGAATCCCAGAAGAAGGCGGACCGTGTTGAGAAGAATCTGAACCTCGGTGCCATCACTGAGCGTGAACGTTATAACCAGCTTCTGGACATCTGGGCGCACGCCCGTGAAGAAGTCACCAAAGACATGATGCTGGAACTTGAACATGACACACGGGATGAGAAAAACCTTACCCCCATGGCTCCCAAAGACCCTAAGGGTAAGCCCTATCTGAATCCTGTGTTCCTCATGGCTGATTCCGGTGCCCGTGGTAACGTCGATAACTTCCGACAGCTTGCCGGTATGCGTGGTTTGATGAGTCGGCCCTCCGGTGAAATCATGGAAACGCCTATCAAGACCAATTTCCGTGAAGGTTTGTCGGTGTTGGAATATTTCACGTCCACGCACGGTGCCCGTAAGGGACTGGCCGACACGGCATTGAAGACGGCTGACTCCGGTTACCTGACGCGTAAATTGGCGGACGTGGCGCAAAATGTCATTGTTTCGCAGCATGATTGCCGCACGCAAAACGGTATTCGGAAAAGTGCCATTTACAAGGGTGAACAAGTTGATGTGCCTCTGCGGGACGTTATCATCGGTCGGTGTGCAGCCGATACCCTGATTAATCCTGTGACGGATGAAGTGATTGTCCGTGAGGCGCAAATCATCACCGATGTGATTGCCCGCAAGATCGAAGATTTGAACATCGAAACCGTGCGAGTGCGCAGCCCATTAACCTGCGAAAGCCCCACCGGCATTTGCGCCAAATGCTATGGCGTTGATCATTCCACCAACACGCTGGTGGAAGAGGGCCTGGCAGCGGGTATTATTGCCGCACAGTCCATTGGTGAACCCGGTACGCAGCTTACGATGCGCACGTTCCACACTGGCGGATCGGCAACACGTATTCTGGAAAAGAATGACGTGCGGGCCGGCGTTGCCGGTATTGTGGAATATCGTGACCTCAATGCGGTTGAAGTTGTGGATGCCGAAGGCAACAAGCATATTGTCGTACTCAAACGTAACGGCGAAATTGCCATTAAGGATTCCAAAGGTCGCGAACTGGAGAAATCCCGCGTTCCCTATGGTGCGTCGATTCTGGTGAAAGAAGGCGATAGCGTCCGGGGCGGCCAGCAGCTTTGCAGTTGGGATCAACACCGAACACCGATTCTCGCTGAGAAAGGTGGCCGCGTGAAGTTTGAAGATATTCAGGATGGTGAAACCGCCCGTGCCGAAAGTGAAGGCAAGGGTGGCAGTAAGCGTCTGGTGATTGTCGAGCACCGTGGCGAACGCCACCCGCGTATCGTCATTGAAGATCCTTCGGATGGCAAGATTCTTGACTTCCATTATCTGCCCGCCAAAGCCCGTATTGACGTTGACGAAGGACAGGTTGTTCAGCCCGGCACGTTGCTGGCACGTCAGCCGCGGGAAATCAAAGGTACGTCGGATATCACATCCGGTCTGCCCCGCGTAACGGAAATTTTTGAAGCGCGGAAACCCAAGGATACCGCCATCATGGCGGAGATTTCCGGAACCATCGAACTGCGCTCCGATAAGCGTCGCGGCAAGATGACCATCATCATCCGTGGCCCGGGCGGCGTGGAAAAAGAACATCATGTTCCGCAGGATCGGCAGTTGCGTGTGCATACCGGCGATCAGGTGGAAGCCGGCGACTCATTGATCGATGGGCCGTTGGTACCGCATGACATTCTTCGCATCAAGGGCGAAGATGCTCTGCAGCAGTATCTGCTGGGTGAAGTGCAAAATGTGTATCGCACGCAGAACCAGCGTATCAGCGATAAGCACATTGAGATCATTGTTTCCCAGATGCTTCGCAAAGTGAAAGTTGAAAATCCCGGCGATACCAAGTTCCTGCCTTCGGAAGTTGTTGATAAGTTCAAGTTCCGCAAGCAGAATGAAATGGTTGCCAGGATGCTGCGCATTGAAGATCCAGGCACCAGCGAATATACGGTCGGCCAGTTGGTCAACCGTGATGAGTTGAAGGAAACCGTTGCCGCACTTGAGGCGAAGGGTGGAACGGCTCCCAAAACCCGTCGTCCGAAGCCGGCGACGGCTAAAACCCTGTTGTTGGGTATCACGAAAGCCAGCTTGCAGAGCGAGTCATTTGTTTCTGCCGCCAGCTTCCAGGAAACCACCAAGGTGCTTACCGAAGCCGCCATTGCCGGCCGCGAAGATACCTTGCAGGGCTTGAAGGAAAACGTGATTCTCGGCCACCTGATTCCCGCTGGTACCGCGTTTCGGCCTTATCAGGATATGCAGATTCTTCATTTAGGTGAGCCTATTCAGGAATTGGAAATGGAAATCCCGGTTCCCATGCCGCCTCCGGAACCCATCGCTTCGGCCCCCATTAAGGCCGCTCAGGTGGCTGAACCGGCCGGGGCCTGATCACAGGCTTATATTAATTTGACATGCTTAAGAGCCGACGGTATTTGCCGTCGGCTCTTTTTTTCGCCCGTGCCTACTGGCGGCCTACACCGTAAAAGAGTATCCTAAATCCTATGAATCAAGGCGAATACCGAGTCGAATTGGATGTCTATAACGGCCCGTTGGAGCTGCTGCTTTTTCTCATAAAAAAAGAGGAAGTGGACATTCATGACATTCCCATCTCGCGCATTACATCCCAGTATCTCGCGCATGTTGAGTTGATCCGCCGAATTGATATTAATCTGGCTGGCGAATTTCTCGTCCTGGCCGCCACGCTTATGGAAATCAAAAGTCGGATGCTGAATCCGCAGCCAGTGGTAGAAGGGCAGTCCGCAGTAAGCACTGGAGAGCTATCCGATCCGCGGCGCGAACTCGTTGAGCAACTGCTGCAATACAAGCATTTCAAAGACGCAGCCAATGCCCTGGCCCGTCGTGCCGATGTGGAGCAGCAGCGTTTTGGCCGCAGCGGCCGCCGCGAGGCTGGGCGAACGCCCTTAGATATTGACGATATTAATTTATTTACCCTTATTGATGCTTTTAACGCCATCATGGCCAGTGTGGGTCATTCGGCCTTTGGCCACGAGGTACTATATGATGATACCCCCATCAGTCTGCACCAGGCTGATATTCTTGATCGGCTCATGCGGGATGGGCCGCAGACATTGCAGGCCATGTTCACCGGCCGCAAGAGTCGATCTGAGATGATCGGCCTGTTTTTGGCCATGCTGGAACTCATTCGCATGAAAAAAATAATCATCGAACAATTAGATGCGGACAATCCGATTGCGCTACGGATAAATCCTGATGCCTCCGCTGCGGAAGGTGCGACGGCCGAATTCGCCGCTGGCTCGGCTCCTGTGCGTGAAGAGCCGGTCACACCCGGTCTGGAATCCTGAAAATACTCATGGACATGTATGGATGGGTAATTAACGAGGTTTGGTACGAGGATTAAATCGAAGATCCGCCGGGGTTTTATTTTGCGGAGGACATGCAATGCCAACGCCTGAAAATATCAATGTTGCCTCACGGACCGCCATTCGCGTGGGATGGGTCATCAGTGCTCTGCCGATCCTGCTGATGGGTGTCGGTGGAGTGTTCATGCTCGTGGATCCAACGCCGATGCTTAAGACGTTTACTGAACTCGGCTATTCCGCATCTTTGGTGCGACCCATCGCATGTGTCGAAATTGCATGCGTGATTATTTATCTAATGCCTCGGACTGCCGTGCTGGGGGCCATCCTGCTGACAGGATACTTGGGCGGAGCGACCGCGAGCCACGTTCGAGCGGGCCAGCCGTTTTACCTTCCGGTGGCCGTTGGCGTGCTGGTCTGGCTGGGGCTTTATTTGCGCGATTCCCGACTGCGGGCACTGGTTCCGTTACGCAAGCTGATGGCGCGTGAGCCGTCGTAACTGTTACGTGGTTGTCAGTTTAGTGGCGCAAGAAAAGGAGCCAACATGTTGGTCCAACCGCATCTCAATTTTGAAGGCCGCTGTGACGAAGCGATAACGTTTTATCGCGCCGCGCTGGGTGCGGAAGTAACCTCGCTGATGCGGTACAAGGAAATCCCCGTTGATCCGGATTCGAACACGGGGAAACCATCTCCGGAATCTAGCGAGAAAATATGCCATGCTGCCCTTCGTGTGGGTGAAACAGTGATTTTGCTGTCGGATGGGAGGAATCGCGGAAACCCGACATTCAATGGCATCATGCTTTCGCTCAGCGTTCGTGATGTTGCGGAGGCCAAGAAGTTCTTCACCGCTCTGTCTGATGGCGGAACGATCTTTATGCCGTTGGGAAAGACGTTTTTTTCATCCAGCTTTGGCATGGTTACCGACCGCTTTGGCGTATGCTGGATGGTGATCGTGGCACCTTAATCGCCCGCCGTCTGACCAAAGGAACGGAAAATGGAAAATGCAATATCGCCCGCGCAGCGGGAACTGATCGTAACTCGCCGTTTCAATGCCCCGCGCGAAATGGTATGGAAAGCTTGGACGGATCCCCATCACCTGGCAAAATGGTGGGGACCGGTTGGTTTTACCGCTGGCGACTGCAAAATGGACGTCGGGCCCGGCGGCGAGTTTTCCCTCGATCTCCACGGGCCGGACGGCAAGCCGTATCCGTGCAAGGGGACATACTAGGAAGTCACGCCGCCGACAAGGCTGATCCTGGCGGGTGCCGGTGATTGTGGCCATCCCTGTGGCAGCGGCCTACCACCCCACGCGGTCGTGACCGTTACGTTTACGGAAATACGCGGCGGGACACAACTCACGATTCATACCCGGTTTAATTCGGAACTTGATCGTGAGGCGGCTATAAAGGCGGGATATAGCGTCGGATGGACGCAGTGTCTGGAACGGCTCGACGCAGATATGAAGGCGGCGACAATGAGCAGTGGGTTGGACGCCAAGTAACAGTGGCTCAACTAACAGTAGACCTTGTTTATCGTGGATTTTCAGCTATCGTTGTCACTTTTAAGGAGACTCTCATGTCATACGCCGAATCGCTTCTGCCGGA
>JAJZGH010000195.1 GCA_021798635.1 Planctomycetota bacterium
GCAAACGCTGAATCTGGCGTCGCTGGATGATCTGGTGGACAAAACGGTGCCTGCCGCCATTCGCATCGCGCGCCCGTTGGCGCTGCCCGCGCCGCTTTCCGAACGCGCGCTGTTGGAAAAGTTAAACGTCATGGGATCGAAAAACAAAAAATTCCGATCCCTGATCGGCATGGGCTACTACGGCTGCATCACCGCACCGGTTATACAACGCAACATTCTGGAAAATCCCGGCTGGTACACGCAATACACGCCCTATCAGGCGGAAATTGCCCAGGGTCGGCTGGAAGCCTTATTAAATTTCCAGACCATGGTAGCGGATCTTACCGCCTTGCCCATTGCCAACGCTTCCTTATTGGATGAAGCCACTGCCGCCGCCGAAGCCATGGCCATGTGCTATTCCGTAACCGAGCCGGGGCGTAAGGTATTTTTTATCGCGGAAAATTGCCATCCGCAAACTATTGATGTGGTGCACACACGGGCCATGGGTCTGGGCATTACGCCCATCATCGGTGCGCCATCGCAAATTGATTTCAAATCGGAAAAAATCTTCGGCATGTTGCTGCAATATCCCGCAACCGACGGCCAGATTATTCCTCTGGATGATTTGGCGCAACAAGCTCATAGCGCTGGAATCAAACTCGTGGTAGCCACAGATCTTCTGGCCCTGACCATTCTGCGACCGCCGGGAGAATTCGGAGCGGATATTGCCGTGGGTTCCAGCCAGCGATTGGGAATGCCCATGGGCTACGGCGGCCCGCACGCAGCCTTTCTGGCGGCGCGGGAGGAATTTACCCGGAAAATGCCGGGCCGCATTGTGGGCATTTCACGGGATGTCAATGGCGAGCCAGCCTACCGACTGGCCATTCAAACCCGCGAACAACACATTCGGCGGGAAAAAGCCACCAGTAATATCTGCACCGCCCAGGTGCTGCCCGCCATTATCTCTGCCGCACACGCCGTATATCACGGGCCGCAGGGTCTGACGGATATTGCCCTGCGCATTTACGCCTGGACGCTGGTGCTGGCCGGCGGTTTGCAGCGCATGGGCTGCAAAATCATGCACGAACATTATTTTGATACGCTGCGGATTATTCCCTCTCCCGGCGTGACCGTAGAACAAATTGTACACGACGCTGCAACGCGCAAATTCAATTTCCGCACATTTGGCGACGGAACTATTGGCTTATCCCTCGATGAATTAACGGACTTGGAAGAAATCCATTCCCTGCTGCATGTATTTTCCCAGGCGCGGCCTCTGCCTTATCTGCTGAATCAAGTGGTGCAGGACGTGCGCGTGCAATACCCCACAGCCCTGGCCCGCACCAGCCGCTTTCTGACGCATCCGGTATTTAATACCCACCACAGCGAAACCGAAATGCAGCGTTATCTGCGCCTGCTGGAATCACGGGATCTTTCACTCACCACATCCATGATTCCGCTGGGATCATGCACCATGAAACTTAATGCTGCCGTGGAAATGATGCCCATTACCACCCCCCAATGGGCGGATATACATCCATTTTGCCCGCCGGATCAGGCGGGTGGGTACCAGATTTTAATGAGCCAGCTTGAACGGTTTTTATGTGAAATCACGGGCTTTTCAGCCGTATCTTTCCAGCCCAACGCCGGTTCCCAGGGCGAATACGCCGGCCTGATGGCCATCCGGGCTTACCATGGCGGGCAGGGGCAGGCGGGCAGAAATATCTGTCTGATTCCGGTTTCCGCGCATGGCACAAACCCGGCCAGCGCGGCCGTGGCGGGGCTGGAAGTTGTGCCCGTAGCCTGCAATGAGCATGGGGATATTGATCTGCAGGATTTACGCCGGCTGGCTAAAGAGCATCAGGAAAAACTTTCCTGCCTGATGGTGACTTACCCTTCCACGCATGGGGTATTTGAAGAACATATCCGGGAAATATGCGACATTGTTCATGCCCATGGCGGGCAAATTTACATGGATGGTGCCAACATGAACGCCCAGGTAGGCCTGTGCCGCCCGGCGGATATGGGGGCGGATGTCTGCCATTTGAATTTGCATAAAACCTTCTGCATTCCGCATGGCGGTGGCGGCCCGGGAATGGGACCCATTGCCGTGGCTGAACATTTGATTCCGTATTTGCCGGGCCATCCGGTGATCGGCATGGGCACCGCCAAATCTCTGGGAACCATCTCCGCGGCACCGTATGGCAGTGCCTTAATTCTTATTATCCCCTGGGCGTATATCAGTCTGATGAGCGGTTCAGGCCTGACCCGTGCCACGGAATTGGCCATCCTGAATGCCAATTACATGGCGGCCCGGTTAAAGGAACATTATCCGATTCGCTTTGTCGGCACACGCGGGTTCTGTGCCCATGAATTTATTGTGGATGCCAGAGAGTTTGAAGCCTCCGCCGGAATTAAAGTTGAAGACATCGCCAAGCGCCTCATGGACTACAGCTTTCACGCGCCCACCGTCTCCTGGCCGGAACCCGGCACATTAATGATTGAACCCACGGAAAGCGAAAGTAAAGCGGAACTGGACCGCTTTTGTGATGCCATGATCGCCATCCGCAATGAAATCAGGGAAATTGAAAGCGGAAAAGCGGATCGTAAACACAACGTGCTGAAAAATGCTCCGCATACGGCGCGCATGTTGGCCAAGGAAACTTGGCCACATGGCTACAGCCGCGAAAAGGCCGCCTATCCGTTGGACTACTTGAAAGCCCATAAATTCTGGCCGGCGGTAGGGCGCATAGATAATCCCTATGGTGATCGCAACCTGGTGTGCTCCTGCCCACCGATGCCGCAAGTGGAGGAAATATCATGACTGCTATGCAAGAATTTGCCGACGTTTTACCGGGATTAGCCCAACGGCATGACCGAATTCGCGACGTGAACTGGGCGCTCAATGACGAGATCCTGGGTGAGATGGACCCAGATACGTTTTGGCAGGCCGCGGAAATGCTGGGTATTGCGCCAAGCAAGGAGGTTGTCACAGGTGGGGTCATCGGCGCGGGGCTTGTTCCGGAATTCTCGATGTATGGAGTGTTTGCCGATGGCGAAAACGTAGTCCAACGCTTTCGTCGCACCCATCCCCAGACTGATCCGGAACGCCAAATGATACTGGACGCCATGTCACAGGCGAACTTCACCATGGTCGGCGTCGTCGAGACGTACCCTGCGGAACATGCACTGTTGGTAGGGGATCTGTTCCAGGACAATCGGCGGATGCTTCTGGCGGACGACGTTTTTGCCGCGGACACCCCGGCTGGGGAGGCTATGTGGATCCGAGTGTATCCGATTGGTAAATTCTGGATGAGCACGAGCTTGGGAATGCCTCTGGGCGTTAATATGGACTTTCCCCCGCTGTTGGATTTTGTTTCCTCCAGTATTAGCAGCGGTATATGGCAAGATCCAGGCAGTTACGAGATCCGAAATGGATTTTATGCTGCCATGGCCATGAAAAAGCTGCTCTCCCGTTATCAGAAAGATTCCGGAACCAGCGGCAAAATCCCCGACGAACCTCCCGAGGAGCATCACAACGAACATCTGCAATCCGAACGGATTGAACGCAATGCGCCGTGCCCGTGCGGCAGTGGAAAAAAATATAAAAAGTGTTGCGGCCGCTGACGCTGCGGCCCAAAAAATATCATGACTGACATACCTGATGAACCTTTTGCTGCTTCCTCTGAAGCCGGTCCGCCATTGCCGGAAAAAAACCGCACGCCGGATTCGTTACTTTTGCGCCTGGCGGGCGCTCCGCTGGCACCCTTGAGCACGCTTTCGGCAGTAGGGCTGCCGGCGGGCACGGCCTGGGCGGGCTGGTTTGCCTTGTTAAATGCTCTGACTTGGCCCATTGTGTTAGGTTCGCCGCTGTTTTTATATGCCAAAGCCCTGGGTGCCGGTGATTTAACGCTGGGTATCCTGGCGGCGATACCGCCGCTGCTGGCCATTTTGCACATTCCCGGAGCACACCTGATGCCGCGCATGGGCTATCGCCGCGTCATGATCTGGGGATGGGGTTCACGCACCGTTCTGATTTTTATCATGGCCCTGACCACCATAATCTTCACCTCCAGCACCGGTCGGCTGGCCGGCATTTTTCTCTGCATTATCACATTCAGTGCTTTGCGCGGTTTATCCGGCGGGGCGTGGATGCCCTGGGTGACCGGCCTGATACCGCCGGATGTTCGCGGTAAATTTTTCCTGCGGGATCAACTGTATGGCCAATCCGGAAATCTCCTGGCCCTTTTAGCTTCCACCGCTTTCCTGCTGGGCAATCCCGACCCGCGGCAATTTAGCCTGCCGTTTTTATTCGCCGGTATCGGTGGCACCATCAGCGTGTTATGCCTCATGCGTGTACCGGATATTTCCGCTCCGGAGCACCATGCGCAAACCGGCGCAGCGGTGGGCATGATCCAGATGATGTCCGAAAAGATATTTCGGCGCTTATGTATTTTCAATATTCTTTACATGCTGGTGCTGGGCGGCCTGACCGTTTTCACCATTGCGTTTCTGCGCGGCGTTGTGGGGTTTTCCCAAAGCGCCATTGTGCTGTTGTCCGGTATGTCCGCCCTGGGCGGCGTCATTTCACTGTTCTGGTGCGGCGCGGTGATTGACCGCATCGGTTCCAAACCCATCATGCTTCTAAGCCTGGTCGCGTTTGCAGCGGTGTTCGCCGGATGGTGGGCCGTGGCGGGAAAAATTGTGCCGCCGTCACCGCCGATGGTAGGATGTTTATATCTGCTGATGGGAATCGCCGGTATGAATTTTGCCGCTGCCAATAATCGCCTGCAAAGTCTGAATATTCCCAGGGCCGGGCGCAACCATTATTTTGCGGTATTTCTGGCCATCGTGAATGTCGCCGCCGGTGCCTCCCCGCTGATTTGGGGACTCATCCTTGAAATCATCGGCCGGCATCATGTTGCCACAGGCTCGCTGCAATGGAACCGCTACAGCATTTATTTCGCCTGCGGCACGCTGCTAACCCTTCCTCTTCTGGGCCTGTGCCGCGGACTGGATGAAAACCATCAAGCCGCAGTGTAGAAACCCCCCAGCGCCTGACAATCCCGCACTGGCACACCAAACCCCACAAAGCCGCCGGCTCTGCCGGTGGTGGCGTATCCGACCAGAGCACAAACTCAACGAATTTGATGGCGCGCCCGCCGCGCGGTTCTGCAACATTGTCGTTAAATGATAAAATTTAGACGCAATTTGATATTGACTTTGAGATTTTGATGTTCCATAATGATAGATGTCAAATGTAAGGCGGTTTCCGCTTGGCGCTGGTGACACAGATTCGGGCGTATCGCGGAATTGGCGAAAATACCCGGGCGGCAGTCGCGAAAAGAAAAAATGAAACGCTGTTCGCTGAAGCGGACGCGATACGTTACAGAATGGATTTGCAGCCTTTTTTCGGAGGTACCAAACATGAACACGTTTTTCAGGGTTCAAGGATCCATGGTTAAAGGTCAAAAGCAAGCCACAGCCCGTCAGGTGTTGCGGCCGAGGCGGCCAACGGGCTTCACGCTCATTGAATTGCTGGTGGTGATCAGCATTATTGCGTTGCTGATCGCCTTGTTGCTGCCCGCGCTGGCCAAGGCCAAAGGGCTGGCGATGCAAACCGTGTGCGCCTCAAATGAGCGCGTGCTCGGCCAGGCAATCATAGAATATGCCCAGACCAACCATGGTGGTGCACCTGTGTGGGGCAATACTGCTTATGGTATGCACTTTTCAACATATTGCGGTAACCCGTATTGGGATCAGTTGCTGTATCCCTACATTTATTCCAGCCCGCATGCCATTCCACCCACGGCTCGGGTCAACGTCTCCGGCGTCGGCAGTCTTTCGTACTGTGAAGAACTCGCTCGCGGAATCGACGTGCCGGCCCAGACTGTTTTCCTTTGCCCCACGGTTCAATCCCATGGTTGGCTTGCCACGGACGGCTACTCTCCAAGCAAACGCTTTCGCAGTTATGAAATCAACGGCTGGCTGGCCGGCGGCGTAATCAACCGGTCAAGCCGGACCGATCCACAATTTAATAATGGTGCCATTCACGCATCAACGCCCTTAAGCAGTGTGCAAGGCCCATCAGACGTGATTCTTCTTGATGAAGTCTGGACTGCCGCGCCTCTGGCGGATCCGGCCGGCCCCTACTCTGTGGAATTCCGCGGCTGGTTTGACGTGTACCCTGTGCATGGTCTGACACAAGGCTCACCCTACTACAATCCCTGGAACCTGGACGCCACCACGGGAATCAGTAACTTCGCCTTCGCCGACGGACACGTAGCGGCTTACAAATTCACTGTGAATCATTATTCCCCCAACCCGCTGCTCAATGATCCGCTGCCGCCGGAAGTCACGTTTGACCCCAACCGCAATGAGGAGTGAACTGGGCGGCGTGCCACCGATCGGCTTGGTTATATGGGGCAAGCCTCGTTGCTCGATATCAAGAAGGGGCTGGGAATTTGTCCGAGGCATGTAACAGGTAACAAGCACCAGGACACCCAACCACGAAAGGAGGAAAAGCTGGGAGTCAGATGAATGTGATCTGCGATGAGATCGTGAGAGCTGTGATGCCATCAATGGGCCACGTATTTTTTCGGCGAAGTGACCGCCCCGGGAATCACAGTTAGGTTCGGCAATTTCGCCGGTGTCAATCGCCGCCGGAGAAAACTCTCCAGCGGCGCGACATCAAAGAGGATTTCAACACGTTAAATACGAAAGGTCTTACTATGAAAAACATGATTATAACCGAAAAAACCATTTTCGCGTCCGCCTGCGTGGCTGTAGCGACCGTCTTGTTTGCCTGTGGCACTCACTTGGCACGTGCCGCAACGATGACCATCACCGCTGCGCAGGCCAATAATATTGACGACGGCACGAGCGCCGGGGCCGTCCAGAATAGCGGTGGCGGCAGTGCGATGCTTGTCAAACAAAGCGGTTACCTTCCCACCGACCGTAAGGCATATCTGTTGTTTAATCTTTCCGGTGACAACGCCGATGCCGGCAGTTCGGCCACCCTCAAAATAACCCAAAGCATCAGTGGAAACAGCGCTGACACGTACGGACTCTATGGCCTGAATGCCGGCTACACCACTGCATCGGAGGCCGAGCAAGGCAGCCAGCCAAGGTTGGGTACCAGTTGGCTGGCTTCACGCATTGATGGCTATAACGCGCCCGGGAATAATTCCGGAAGCACCAGTTTCGATTCGTCGTGGGCTGCAGAAATCACAACCTTCACCGTTGCGGGTGCCGGCGCATCAGAAACAATAACGATTCCATCGTTGGCTCCATATCTGCAATCGGATGACACGCTGACTCTCATGGTCAGGCAGGACGTAAATAACAGCGACAATGGCACCGGTTTTTATACGAGCCTTGCAAGTGTCACTGCCGACCAACCAACCCTGACATTTACTACTGCGGCGGTACCTGATCCCGGAAGCCTGGCACTGGTCGCGACAGGTACTGCGGGCCTCCTGCTCCTGCGAGCAATGTGCCGGCGTGAATAAACACCTGCAAATCCGAGAGATTCAGAAGAGCCATCACCGCAACGACGCCCGATGCTTCTTATTGTTTACGCAGACCAGTGTTCTATCACGTGGAGTATCAAGCTTTGATGTTGTATCGTTTATTGCAGTCTGTTGCAGCCGTTGGATTCGCTGCGTCGGTGGCATTCTTTCCGGCCCCCTCCCCGGGCGCAACCGCAGCTCAACGTGACGGCCTGGCGGATCAGATTATTTTTGGAAATCCAGTTTCCGATCACACCCATGACTTGGTGCTGCACCACGGCAAAATCATCACCGGCGGCCTGAGGGAATCGGCGGTTCGGTTGTTGCCGATGAATCCGCCTGCGGAAAATGGCGGTTATTTAACGCTGACGATGCGGGTAAATCCCACCAAGCGTAATTACATTACCTGCCAATTCTGGGGTTCGGATTGCGGGCTGGAACGCGGGCGACTGATTTTATCCTGCGATGGCAAGCAGGTCGGCTATCAGGTGCAGGGGGATTATAATACGCTCAACGGCGCGGAAAATGCCCCGCCTGTTCCGCCTTTCGCGGACCGTTTTTACTATGTCACCACACCGCTGCCCCGGCGCATCACCCGTGGAAAAAAGACCGTTCAACTGAAAATTCAGGCCATCGGCCGCGAGTGGCCTTATGGCAGCTACTGGAAGCAATATCAGTACGTGCAGAAACTTCCCAGCTTGGCCATGTACCGTTTATTTATCCACACCAATCCCTACTTTGCGCCGCCGATTGGAGATCAGCAGGCACGAGCCTTGCCGCCGGCACCGGTGCGGAAAAAGCCGGGGTTTGAAGCCATTATTCGATTGAAGAACGCCGTCAACGGCTACGTCCGCGGCATGTTGCGTAACTCCCATCTGCCCGACGGCATGAATCATCTGGATGTGCTGGCCAAAGCGTACAATACGCCATGGTGCATTGCCTACCATCAGCCTGCGGTGCTCCAGTGGGTGATCCGGGACATTGATCTTCACGCCATCGACGCCGTCAAACCCGCCAACAAAGCCGGGGGACGCTGGCAGGCCTTCAGCAACGCGGGCTGGTCCACCTTCGGCCCGGCAGGCGATGCAATTTGTCGGATTTACCGCAACCTCGGACCGTATCTGCGGCAAAATGTCCGTGCGTACGGCCAAGCTATACCGCGCTTCAAACTCTGGGGACAGGCCTTGCGCAGCGGCAGAGATTTTCTGCAATACCATCAACGTAGCTATTCCAATCAGTGCATGATCGTGGAATTTAATTTGTACGCCTGCAACAAGGCCCTGGAGCATATTGATCCGGCTATGGCGTGGCCGGAACCAGTCGCACTGCACTATTTGAAAATCGCCGTAGGTTTGGCGCCGTATCTGGGCAGCAAAACCGCGAACGGCTGGCAGATGCCCTACGGCAATCATTACACCGTCGTCACGCGGGCCGGCTTAACTCGGGAACTTGGCTTTGTGGCCACCTACGGGGAAATACAGGTTTGGCCCTACCGCATGTGGCGGCTAAGCCACAGCCAACTGATAAAAAAGCAATATGAAAAAATATTCCTGGCCCGCACCTTTTTCCGCTATCCTTCAAGAGATCGTAAAGGCTACCGATGCATGAAACTTGAGGAGGTCATCGGATGGCGACATGATCTGTATCCATCGATTATCGCCTATGGTGACCCCAGTTCAGGATGTCTGATGCAAGCGGCGGCGGCGTTGGGCATGTCCTGCCCCCAGGCCGTGGGATACGCCAAACAATGCCTCGCTGATAACCAATTTTTCCGGGCTGAACAGCAAGCCCCATCACAATTCTTCCGCGGCACAACCGTCTTGACCGCATTATCCGTTCCGCAGGAATATGCGAAAGTCACCGCGATGCCGGCCGTCCCATACCGCCTGCCCATGAGCCACGGCCAGCCCAACTTTGTCTGGACTGATCCGCAGGATGGCGTGGTGGTGATCAAAAACGGCCACGATCGTCTGTGGGCGTCCTTGTATTATCGTGCCCAGGGGGGAATAAATTATCTGGCGCGAGTTCAATTCACCCAGCCCACGATGGACCGGCTCGTCACCATGAATGAGCAGTGCCAGTTCCCTTCCAGCGTCATGTATGGCATTCGCCAAAACTGGACGGATGTAAATTTTCGCCCCGGCTACACCCGGCAGGATCACGCGCAA
>JAJZGH010000196.1 GCA_021798635.1 Planctomycetota bacterium
AAGCCGGGCCTGCTTCGCGCCGGCCCCAACTTTCTCTATGTGATTATGCCGGTAAATCTGACATAAGCCGCTCGCCGGCGAATAAATGTGCTGACGATTCACTTATGCGCAAGCCTGAGGTGAACGACCAGCGCCGGTCCGGGGACTGGCCTTTGGGGACCGCCTATATCTGATGGGAATTGTCCAGCACTGGCGATGGTGCAGCCAAGCGGGCCGGCGGTGTACTGGAAAGGTTCGCCGGTAAATGGATCGCGGGGGATTGCGGGAATATATCTTGGGGCAAGCTGGGCCAGGCGGCTGGGGAATACTTCGTGAGCCAGGTGATAGGCCGCGACTGCCAGCGCAAGTGCATCCAAGTCTCTCCAACCGCGAGATCGGGCCTGCAGCGCCGCCCATTGAACAGGTCTGATGCAAAACATTCCGAACAATTGCTCATACAGTCGCTTACTCATGCATAGTTGATCGCGTCGATTTTCGGTTTTGAAAATCGCCGTCATTCTGGTGCGCCACAAAGGCTCTTTGAAAGCTGCCACCTGCTGATCGTAGACGCTATTGCATAAAATCATGACGTTGATGAAGTACTTCCTGGGCCATATATCAAACCCAAGTTGCTTCGGAAACGGGGAGATCGTCTTGGTCAAGGCGGTTCTGATTGCAGGATGCAACGCGCATGTCTCAAAAAAGTTCAACAGGCTCCAGCGGGCATTTGTGTCGATCATGTCGGACAGCGAACCGAAGCTCTTCAATCGTGCGATTTCAGTAAGATACGCGGCCACTTGCTTTGCCGGTATCTCTCGGGACCGCAACGCCGCGATGTCCGCCCGACACGCACGCTCATCGATCGACCATGCCGTGTTCAGGCACATCATATCGCCCTGCTGGGAAAACAGGCGTGCCAGGTGATGCATCGCCAGTAGGTCGTGCAGGCATGATGGCACTTCATCGCGCTTTAGCCGCAGGGCCGCATCGGCGTTCAGCATGTCGGCGACGTCCTTGATTGCAGGCAGATAGTTCAAAGAAACGTCCATGAGCAGCCTGCTGGGCACACGATGGTCATTGATCTCCAACGACGATGCAATAAGCGGGACATAAAAATGTTTTAACGCACACGCACGGCGAATGCGGGCCAATGCCAAACTATTGACTGAGAGCCACTGTGCCGCAAGCTGATCGGGTTGTCGGAAAGTCCATGGGTGACGAAAAAACTTCCTCGCCAGCGCGACAGCACGATTGGACAGGGGCGACGCCCCCGCTGTCACCGCTTTCCGCCCTGAACAAAAAGATGCGAATGTGACAATCCTCCCCGGGACCAAAGAGCCAGAGGGTAGATGCCATGCCGCCGATACCGCTTTTTGCCACCGTGTATCTCCGGGATACGGCGGGTAAGCTTGCCCCCACAGGCTTTCGTTGCTGCAAAAGATCGGGCCAAGTAGCTCGCACAGCTTGAACGCAGCATTGTTATCTGCTGTTACGCCTTTCGAAAGCAAGTTACTTTGCGCTGCCAGATAATTGACCAGACCGTCCGATGACCTCGGCCTTGTCAGCCGCGTGGTCGCGTAGCTGACGGGAACCGGATGGCTTTCGCCGGCCGCCATTAAATGCAACATCCTGCCCAGGGCCGGACCCGCCATCGCACGGGGAGGACAGCCGACCGCTGCGGCGGTCCACAGGCTAATGAGCACTATTAGCCTATGCGCCCTGTAAGGAACAGATATACCATGGCATCGCGAATAAAATTTAGTGCTTCCCATGGGCATGGATCGCTCCTGACCGAAGTGTTTTATGACGCAATTGCTTACAGTCCTCCACTTTCCGGAGCCTTGCACACTACCGGAGTAACGCGCCAGCGACGGCCCCTGTCAGGCCTGTTCTTCGGCACGCCGCCCTGCGGCAAACGGCCAAGATGAAAGAACTAGCTGCGTCCCCGTTTTGGTTCGGGGGAGGACTCCGCGGCGGATTGCTTTTTGAAGTCCCTTACATTCTGGCCCATCTCGCGGCAGGCTATATCTAAAAATGTCGCATTCAACATGTTCTCCGCTTGTGCGGTCCGCAGGGCCTCCTTCAAGTGCGCTATCCGCTTTTTCATTGCAGCTATCTGGTCGCTTTCGTCTGGTTGTTTCATTTGAATCACCTTGGCCTGTAAACGTATAACCTGTAACCTAAGCAGCCCGATTGCAATTGCAGCCACGGGGCGGAGATGCTTTTTACGATTGGGTGGGCGGCAATGGCGGCGGCTGAAGGGGCAGGATGGCTTTAATTTCATCCACCGTCTCCGCGGCGGCCCAGTCGGCCATTCCGTTTTTCCATACCAGCGTGCCGGGCTTCACATCGCCCGATTTTATTTTTCCGGCCAGGGTGGTCAGGTCAAACGGGCCGGCCTGAGTGCCGTTAATGGCCACAAAATACGAAGATGTTTTTGGCATCGGCGGCGGCGTGCCGACGGCGGAATTCATCGCCGATCCCATCTGGTTGCCCATGACCATGCCCATTCCAACACCGGCACCCATTCCCGCGCCCATACCGGCGAATCCGGAGGGATTGCTGGCGGCTTCAGGAATTGCGGTAGCAACCTGAAAACGGGTGTATTGATTCATATCGCCAAGAACACCCATTTTCGTGCGGGTATCCATGGCCTGCTCCACTTCCGGCGGCAGGGAAATATTTTCGATGTAGAAAAGCGTTAATTCTATTCCAAGCGTGGCCAGATCGGTCTTAATTTTTTCCAGGGCCAGTTTGCTTAGTTTGTCATAGTTGCCGGCAAGCTCCAGGGCGGGGATGTGGGATTCGCCGAGGGTATCCGTAAAGCGGCTGACAATTGTGTCGCGAATCTGTCCGGAAACTTGAACCGTTTCCAGCGCCGGATTGGTGGCAATCTGTTGGCGCAGAAAGACGGCCGGATCACTGATGTGCATGGCGTAGGTGCCAAAGCCGCGGATTCGCACCACACCAAATTCCGCATCGCGGAGCATAATCGGGTTGGGGGTACCCCATTTCAGATCGGTAAACTGCCGGGTGGCGATGAAATACACTTCAGCTCTGAAGGGGGAATCAAAGCCATACTTCCATCCTTTAAGTGTGGACAATATCGGCATATTTTCAGTTGACAGAGTGTACATGCCGGGACCAAACACATCAGCGAGTTTGCCTTCATTGACAAAGGCCGCGGTCTGCCCTTCGCGCACGGTCAGCTTAGCTCCCATTTTTATTTCATTGTTGTAACGCTCAAACCGGAATGCAAGAAAATCGCTGCCGGCGGGTTCTGTCCATTGAATAATGTCAATGAATTCGCCACGAACTTTTTGAAATAGAGACATAATCACAGCTCCTGAAAAAGTTGTAGGCCCGCGAACCATCCGAGGTTCCAGCTGGCCGCAAGATGATAAAAGTCTAACGCGCCCGGCTTCCGGCAACAAATGATGGTGGCAGGTGTGTGGCAGGTGTCACGGGCGTGGCAATAACTCCGGGCAGGCATCTGGGGTGCGAGTTTCCAGGACGAACCATTTTTTTTAAGCCGGCATTTATGCCGTCGATTTTGCCGCCTGCCCGCAATTGCCACGCCAGGTTACAAGGACCGGTTGAAGACTGTATAAATTCCAGATTCCAGATTCCAGGTCCCGGTGAATCCGGACCCGTGTTGCCGTGAACGGTGTGTCTTTGCAGTATCAGGGCGGTGGCGGCTATTATGCAACGCGCTATGGCCGAAGAAAACTTTTCGCTACCGATTATTACCGACGCGGTTTTAGAACCTCTTGGAGCAGCGGATTTGGCCCATGCCCTAAGACAACTGGATGTTGGCGAGCTGCGGCTAAGTGGACATGACCGACTTTTGTACGCGACGGATGCCTCGCTTTATCAGGTTATGCCGCTGGGCGTGGTCATTCCGGAGTCTGCTCAACAGATCTCCACACTGCTGGAATTTTGCCGGCGGCAACGCATTGCTGTTCTGCCGCGCGGTGGAGGCACGAGTCTGGCGGGACAATGCACCAATCGGGCGATGGTGCTGGATGTATCACCGCGCTTTCGCGGTCTGCTGGAAGTTGATATTCCACACCTTACGTGCGTGGCACAAGCGGGTATGAGCATTGATCAACTGAATCGCGAATTGGCACACACCGGCCTGTTTTTCGCGCCGGATCCGGCCACCGTGGCGCAGGCCGCGTTGGGCGGGTGCATTGGCAATAATGCGGCCGGCGCACGGTCGATCCGTTATGGCCGCACCAGTGAAAATCTCTCCGCTGTACACGTGGTGCTCGCCGACGGGCAAAGCCTTTGGCTGGAGGCCGGTGCCGGGAGACGCAATAAACTCGCACTTCATCTTGCACAACGTGTTACTGCGATTATTGAGCACTATGCAGCGGAAATTCGGGAACGATTTCCGAAACTCATTCGCCGCAACGCCGGGTATTCATTGGATCTGATTCTGCGGCAACTGGATAGCGGAATTGTTCCGGCGGACTTGGACCTTAGCGCCTTGATGTGCGGCAGCGAAGGCACGCTGGCGGTTATTACGGCCGCACGGTTGAAATTACATCCGATTCCCGCCGCACGGGGTTTGGCGATTCTGGCGTTTAACAGTTTGGAAGAGGCCCTGGAGCGGCTGGAACCAATTTTAACTACCAACCCCAGTGCAGTGGAATTGCTGGATGCCCAAGTGCTGCAAGCGGCACAGGGAAATGCCGAAGCACGGCGGCATCTGGAAGTGCTGCCGCGGATTAACGGCGAACTTCCGGCGGCGGTACTGTATGTGGAATATCAGGCGGAAGGCTCTGCCAATGAGCTTGATGCGTGTTTAGCCCACCCTGAATTGCGGGCTTGTGCAACGCGCATTTTTCGGCAAGGCAGGGAAATGAATCAGGCCTGGGGCCTTCGCAAAAGTGCCGAGGCCCTGCTGCATGGGTTATCCAGCACGCGTAAACCCATTACATTTATTGAAGATAATGCCATTCCTGTACCGCGTCTGGCGGAATTTATCCGGCGTCTGAAAGTTATTGTCGAAGCGCACGGTACTCATGCCGCGTTTTACGCCCATGCTTCCGTGGGCGTATTGCATGTGCGGCCGATGCTGGATTTGCACGATGTTCGGGATCAACAGGCCATGCGGGATATTGCGTTACAAACCGCCCGCCTGGCACGGGACTGCGGCGGCGTGATGTCGGGAGAACACGGGGATGGGCGCGTGCGGGGACCGCTGCTGGCGGAGTATTTCGGCCCGGAAATCATGCGGGCGTTTGCCGAGATCAAGGCCATTTTCGATCCCAGTGGTATTTTGAATCCCGGCATGATTGTCGATGCCGGTACGGTGGAATCAATCACCACGCATCTGCGGCAGCAGGCGCAGCGTAAAACCAATCTCATGGATGTTGAGACATATTTTGATTACTCTGATCAGGAGTCGTTTGCCGGTGCTGTTGAAATGTGCAACGGGGCGGGATTTTGCCGAAAAACTTCCGGCGGCACCATGTGTCCATCCTACCGAGCCACGCTGGATGAGCGGCATTCACCGCGCGGAAGAGCCAATGCCCTGCGTGCCAGTATTCTTGGGACGTCCGATCGCCCCAATTGGACGGATAGCGAGACTCTGCAAACGCTGGATCTATGCCTTTCCTGCAAAGCCTGCAAGACCGAATGCCCCAGCAGCGTGGATATCGGCAGACTTAAAGCTGAATACATGGCCCAGCGCTATCGGGACATCCGCCCAACGCTGGCGCTCCGAGCTTTTGGCCATATCCGTACACTTAACCGCCTGGGTTCCATGCTGCCGGGAGTTGCCAACTGGGTGCAAAATGTGCCGCCCGTAAGAGTGATCATGAATTATCTACTGGGGTTGGCACCGCAACGCGAACTGCCCACATTTTCCACCTCATTGTACGGGCTGTTTCAGCACCGCCTGAGGAAGGGTAACCCGGCGACGGGCCCCAGGGTGGTACTTTTTGCGGATTGCTTCACAAATTACAACGAATCACACATTGGTGCTGCGGCCACGCGTGTACTGCAAAGCCTGGGCTATCAGGTGGAAATGGTGAATCATGGCTGCTGCGGGCGAGCCATGATTTCCAATGGCTTATTGCAAAGCGCCCGCCAGAGCATCCGCCGGACAGTAGCCCAACTGACACCCGCAATCATGGATTCCGCCGTTGCCGCCATCGTGGTGTGCGAACCTTCATGTCTTAGCGCGATGATTGATGACTGGCAGCATTTCAAAGGTATCGGCTCATCGGAAGTGCTGAGAGAATTAAAGCAAAAAGCGATTTCACCGACCGATTTTGTACAGCAGCACTTGCAGAGTCATCCGGCCATCCCAAAGTGGACGCACCGCAACGCTGCCCCGGTTTTATTCCATGGCCACTGCCACGCCAAAGCCCTGTGGGGAACCCAACAGGATGGCAAGCTATTGCAGAGCCTTTCTGATGGCCCCGCAAAGATTTTGGATACTGGATGCTGCGGCATGGCTGGTGGATTTGGCTACACGCAGGATCATTATGAATTATCCATGAAAATCTTCGGTCAAGGTGAATTTGACCCGATCCGGCAGGCACCGGCAGAGGCGGTAATTCTCGCTCCAGGCACCTCGTGCCGCCATCAAATTCAACATGCCGTCGGACGAAAAGCCCTTCACCCCGTTGAATGGCTGGCGGAATTATTGTAAGGCCGGAGCCCCACGGTCGTCCGCGTAAATGGGGGCCCGCCAGGGGCTGTTTCGGCTCAATAACCACAACACTGCAAATGAATAAAACACTTCATGGCAGAAGCACATTTTGAAATTTGAATGGCACGATCACACGCCGCGCATTTTCAGGTAACGTGAAGGCTAATGTGACCGGCGGCCCGACGGGCTTCTTGGAAGCCGGATAATTAAACGGAAAATCTGTATTATACGGCACTCTAAAACCCTGAAAATCTTGTGACCACGACAGCCTTTCAAATTTTCTGCCATGGGCGTCTTCGAGCGAGAAATTCCATGGATTTTCTGCCTCCTCTGTTTCGGTCTGCACAACCAATGAGTTCTTTTTTGAAGCAACATTTTCTGGAACATTAACCGAATAATCTAACCAATAATCATTATGTATTTTTTTAACGCCTCGTACCGTGATCATCAGGCCGGTGATTTTGAATGTCTCGGGCTTACCTGTAGCAAGTGCATATCGGAATGTTTTTAGCTTTGTGGCGACAATTGCCGCAATTGTCCCTTGAAGACGTTTAATTCGATTCCCGATGCCATGTGGACGACGAAGCGGAAACCAGCAAGATGCCCACCATTGTGTAGCGGGCGTGGATACAAGCGACATTTGGTTGCCGAATACTTGACCGGGATAAACCAATGCGTGGCCATAATTATCAACGGCTTGGGTGACATGAGGCTGGTTTGGAAGTACCTGAAGAATCATAAGATTGGGATCAATGGCAAAAATCATTGTCAAATTGAATCGCTGCTGAATGGTGGGCAGTCTGTCCGTAAAATTCACATCGCGCGATAAACCAATTCCATATAATTCAGTGAGAAAATCTCCATCAATGGAAACAGGTGTTTTCGGCCCAATGAGGTTATTTTGGTTCGTTAATTGCAGCCCGTAGACCGAGGAATTATACGGATTCCAAATCGAAATACCGGCCTGAACCACCAGCTGCCGCATTGCGGTCCAAAATGGCGCATGATAAAGGTTCATGGTCACGGTCCGCGTTTTCAATTCAGCAAATAAATCGGATGGCGTGACGCTGTATTTCAGTCCAATCTGCCCCATGATGCTCCTAACGGCCTTACGGACTGGAGCATTCTTCAGGCGAAGTGTAATTGAACCATCAGGAAACGCTGGAGCTTTACCATTAACAATGCCCAACTGAAACAACATTAACAAGAAGCATATCCCCACACCATATATTATTTTTTGAGGCACAATACGTTTCCCTTTTTTAAGGAGCTTGCCGCCGCAAAGAAAGTTAAACGCGGACAGGACTAATTTTACCATTTCTGGTCGCCATGTCAGCTCCGCTTTGCTCGCCAGATATTCGGCATAATGGTTCAATTAGCTTGATGCGGAAGCATCGAGTTGCACGCGGCACAGCCCTCATCCCGGCGGAATAAGGCGATGCGCCCCGCGGATCGATTCAACACATGGTATACATACCCACCAAGACAACAATGTGGTTTTCGAACCATCCAATTATCCTGTGCTGAACGCCATCCCCTGCCAATATTAGTCACGTTCCCGTTTCGCCTCCTGTCCTCGCCGGCGTGCTGGATATTCCGGCCAGCGTTCTGCTTTCCCAGCCGGCATGCGCAAATGCGGCCGTGAATCTTTCGCGGGAAATGCAGAGTAAACAGGCGAGTCATCCCGATGAACCACCCCCGCAGCACATCTAGGAACTTCTCCGCAACGCGGACGCTGAAGATGTTCGGCGTTATCAGCCTGCATACATTGCGGCACAGATTTGCCACGCACATGCTCAATCATGGTGCCGATCCGCGTGTGGTGCAGGGACTCCTGGTCCACCAGAGCCTCAGCACCACGCAAATATACACACACCTGATCACCAAGCGCACTAAGGACGTATTCGAAAACGCCCATCCCCGCGCCAAGGAAGTTCCCCCGTAATGGGAAACGCAAAACAGTAATTCAACCCCAACCGCACCGGCCTGAAAGCTGGCACCCTTTTTTTTGCCATTTCACGCCCATCAGGCGAAACATCAGGAAATTACGAAAAATACATCTTGACGGTTATTTCAGCGCTGGGTAATGTGGAGGGGTACTTTGGGGATGATAATGCGAACGGCTCGAGAGTTGGGCCATTTCCAGACTTATCGATTTAAGATGGGGATGAGGCAATTTCCACAAGGCGGTGGAATTACGACCCTTGACGAACAGTAGCGCGGATGCAGGAACTTGACAGCAAAGGTTACAAATTATTGGAGAACTGTTTGGCCGGTAATCATGCACCCGGCCATTACGGCCTCGCTTCTCGCTTGGCTGCTCTGGACGAGTGGTGGACCGATAACCGGGATCGAAGAGACAACGCGCTTGGAGGCGGCCGGCCTGCCCCTGCTCGGGGGTGCCACGTTAATCGTGGTGGCGGCACTGGTGGCGTATAAGCTGCCCAAAGAGTGGGCAACAGTACCGGCGGATGCGGCCCTGGCCATAGCAACGGCCATCGCCGTCGGTGTCCTCGCTTGGTGGGCGGGCTTCGTTGATTACCATGCGGCCCTGAAGAATGGCGCGATGATCCTTTTCGGCGATGCCATTTTTTCTCTGCTCGGGGGATTCGTGCTGTGCGCTTATGCGACCACCGTCGCGGCGGCGCGCCTCGCCAGGGGGCGACGCGACGCACGGAACGTGGGCGCAGCACAGGTTGCAGTGTACGTGGCGGCACTGTTTGCTGTGACGGCGGTGGCTATCGTTAGCCTTCGACCTTCCTCCCCCTCGGCGTTCGAAGCTGGATTCGCCGCTTGGGCTCGAAAGCACGTGGACGCAAAAGCGATACGCGTTTGGATGGCCGCCGGGAATCACAAGCTGTACACCGCGCCACCCAGCCCACAGGATATCGAATCAGACATTGATGCCAGCGAATGGCCGGCCGCGATTCGCCGATTGCGGTCCGCCTTCAACCGGCCGGAATTTGTGCTGCTGTTTCCACGTGAATGCGAGATTTG
>JAJZGH010000197.1 GCA_021798635.1 Planctomycetota bacterium
TAAATAATTGTACCACGAGCGCTGGCACGGTGTACAGCACCACATCGCAAACGCTTAACGCCGACGGCCCGGTTACGCTGTTTGTGTATGGTGACAGCACGCTGGCACCGGCAACATTCTCCGCCAACCCCGGCAGCGCCGATCACCTTTACGGCAAATATTACTTTGCCACCGCAGCGGATTACCAGGCGTATATCGCCAATCTAACCGGCACCACGCAGCCCAATGAGACGATTGTCTACGCCTATTACACCGCAGCGGATGTAGGCGGCGGCGTAACCGGTGCCTTTGTCGGCGAGGTAAAGTCCATCACAGATAACCTGCTGATCGTCCGCGCCAATGGTGATCCCAGAAGTGCGCATACGAATGTCACAACATTCCAGTATGACAATAACGGAAATTTGACGCAGGAATCCGGCCCGTCTGGTACAATAAATTACGTGTACGATTCTGCCACACAACGTCATACCGAAACTTGGACGGGTACAAGCTACGCGTCGGCGATTTCGGATATCAAATATGGCTACAACTCCATGGGCGAACTCGCCAGTGTGACCGTCCTGAAGGAAAACGGCCAAACGCCCGCAGCCGTGCAGTCCAGCACGATCTACAACGCCACCGGCAGTACCAGCACCACGAATCTTCCCAACACAGTTTATCAATACGATGCCGGCAGCAGGCTAACCAGTGAATTCGATTCCGCCACCGGCATCACAACCAGTTACACCTACAAACCCAACACCAATTATGTGCAAACCGAAACCTCCGTTACCTCCACTTCCTCTGTGGTGAATTTCAATAATCAAAGACCACGGATCACGGATCAGAAATTCGGAGTCTCCGGCGATTTATTCATTGATCATTATTCATTGATTATTGAGCGAAGCGCCGATGCGCATGGCCCAACAAGAATCGTGACGGATGCGACCGGCAAGGTCGTTGAGGACATGAATCACGATGCCTTTGGAAATGCCATCGGCTTCGACGCCAGCACCGCGCTAACAACAAATCTATACAGTTCAATGCCTTTCGATGCGGCCAGCGGGAACTATTACGATCACGCCCGATACATCGACACCGGCACCGGCACATTCACCCAATCCGACTACGGCTACAGCGGCTCGCTGGCGAATCCGATGACCGGTCTGCCCTACATGTATGGCGGCGGCGATCCCGTCAACATGCTGGATTTGAACGGGCATGGTTTCAGCTTGCCGAGCCTGTCTATCAGTGTGAGCATCATGGCTGGGCTGAACGGGATCCTCGGCGCGGCGCTCGGGGCTCGCAATGGTGTTTGGGGTGCCATCGGAGGGCTCGTTGGTGGTATTGATTCAACATATATCAGTATGTTTGGGTCCTTTCTGGTTGGCCCGCCGATAGCCTTCGGAGCCGGGGCTGTCGTCGGTGCGGCCAGCGAGCTGGGCTTCACCTATGGCTACAGCTACTTAAAGACTTGGAAGGCCGTCTTTACGATGGGGCTTGCGGGTGTAATCGGTTCCGCCATCGGCTACATCGCCGGACAGGGGACCGTAGATATAGCGGAAAGATTGGGGCAGAGCATTCTCGATCGAGCGGGTATGTATCAGATTGTCGAGAACGCATTTAGGAATACGGCTGAGATCGAGGAGGTGCCACTTCGGAATATGGTAGTGTATGCGGTAGAACATCCGCTGATGACGATAGGTGTTTTCAACAAGGCAGTAACCGGGGCGCTCAGCGAGGCGGGCGTGGACGCCTTGAAGGCCTTTGCCACCAACGGCGCCGTTACGCTGACTGATGAGGGCGTGGACTACTTGGTGGAACAGGCACAACAGTTCGTACAGGGGCTGGATAACTTAGTGAAGATTGCTCAATCGAGGGATGTATGACATTGCGTCATTACGATGAATCTACCTTCAAGCGCCGCCTCGAAGACGTTCTCAGCGCGAACAAGCTATGGGGTCGCATGTTTCGCAGGGGGGGGCTGAAGAGCGGAATTAAACCGCCGGTACCCCTCATCTGGGGTGGGACGCTGATCGGTTACCGATTCTGGTGGTTCGCACCTTTTCTTGCCTGTCTTTTCTTTCTTAGCGCCCTCGATTGTTGGGCCAATTCGCACGGCCGGCCGTCGCCTGGTGGTGCACTGCTGCTACCCATTGCCATATTGTTTGGTGGTCCAGTCATAGCTGTTATAAGGCGGAAAAGGGTAATCAAAAGTAGCGGTCCGACGGATCCCGCCGCGTTCGCCGCAGGAATACGTGGCACGGCCCCCGCAGTTCCAGAAAGATTCGCTCAAGCCGCCAGGGAGGCTCTGGCCGCAGCATACTGCATCCCCGTTAAGCTGATCGGCTCTTTGGATACCCGACGGCGCATCATGGCGCTCTCGGCACTGAACCAGCCACTGGCGATTGAAGTCATTGCCGACCTCTGCCGGCGTGAAGGAATCCCATGGAACTACGAGCGAATGTATGCCGCCGCCAGGCCATTCAAGAAGCTTCGCCCCGCAAATGCCGCGGAACTCGTGCGGATGTTGCACAGAGAGATGCAATCCGCCGAGCTTCTCTGACCGAGGTGGCTTATAACGGCCCAACTAAGGCGGCGGTAATAAATAAAGGTATCAACTTGTGGGAAATTGGGGTATGATAGTTAGGCATGAGACCTGCTGCGGTGCTAACACGGAAGTTCAGACGCATTTGGCCGCTCCTTGACGAGCGGACGCGGCGCATTATGGCGGCTAACGAAGCGGTGGGATTGGGTTATGGTGGAGTATCCAAGATACACCGCGCTTGTGGCCTATCCCGGAAGGCCATCGGCAAGGGAATTCGGGAGATCGCAGCGGGCGAGGTTTCTCCTCCGGGGCGTATCCGTCGCCCGGGCGCGGGACGCAAGAATCTGACGGAAACGGATCCCGCCCTGCTGACAGCGTTAGAGAGTTTGATTGAGGGTGGAACGCGTGGCGATCCGGAGTCTCCCTTGCGGTGGATCTGCAAAAGCACACGGACACTGGCCACCGCACTGTGTCGGCAGCGTCATCCGATCAGCTACGTAAAAGTCGGGCAACTCCTGCACGCGCAGAACTATAGCCTGCAAAGTAATCGCAAACTGGAGGAAGGCGAGGATCATCCCGACCGGGATGCGCAGTTTCGCTATATCAACAACTGCGTGAAGCGGGCTATGGCGGCTGGAAGGCCCGTCATATCCGTAGACACCAAGAAGAAGGAGCTGGTGGGCAACTACGCCAATGCCGGGCGACAATGGCTGACCGCCAAACAACCCCGGAAGGTCAAGGGGCACGATTTTCCAGGCCCTGCGGTGCCTCGGGCCTTTCCCTATGGCATCTATGATCTGGGGCGCAACGCCGGATTTGTGAACGTCGGTACGGACCATGACACGGGAGCGTTTGCGGTGGCGTCGATTCGTGGTTGGTGGCGTTTTGAAGGCCGAACACTCTACCCTGATACCGAAACTCTCTTGATCACAGCCGATGGCGGGGGCAGTAATGGTTCGCGGTTGCGACTCTGGAAATTGGAATTGCAAGCCTTTGCCGACGAGAGCGGATTGGCGCTTTGCGTCTGCCACTTTCCACCGGGCACGAGTAAATGGAACAAGATTGAGCATCGGCTCTTTTCATTTATTTCGTCGAACTGGCGAGGGGAGCCCTTGCGCGATTACCAAACCATCGTGAACCTCATTGCCAAAACGACCACGGCAAAAGGACTGAAGGTGACGTGTCGCTTGGATCGCCACAAGTATCCGACCGGCAGAAAAGTCTCCGATGAGGAGATGACACGAGTAAACTTAAAACGCAACCATTTTCATGGTGAATGGAACTATGTCATAACGCCCAATCGTTGAACCTTACTTGGTACCTTTATTTATTACCGCCGCCTAAATATCCAGTAATGGATAAACCAACGGGTATCTGAAGAGGCCGCACATTGACGTGTGCGATTTTTCAGCATGGATGAACTCCCGTGGAAAGGACCATGGACGTGTCCGGAAGAAAAACAGCCCGCATTCCCTCTATCTTTGCCACGTTTGGCAGGGTGCCCCGGCGAAGAGATTGGATCCCTTGTACTTATGCCGCAACCTTGATCATCGCAGCCTCGTACGCTTGCTCTGCGAACGCTTCCACCACTATTTCATGGAATTTCTCCACCGCTCCCGGGTCGCTGCCGAATTCCGAATCTTATCTCGGTAACATTACCTCCGGCCCCGCCCTGCCCGGAAATCCGAATCTCAACATGCTTGCCACAGGTTATGAATCCCAAAGGATAGGCACGAAAAAAGCCCAGATAGCCTCCGCAGATCTATACGGGGAATCATTAACCAGCACAATCAACGGATTAGGCTTGAATTACGCCACGCTGCCGTATCCGCCGGGCAGCAACACCCAGACAAATAACGAAGTCTTTAAGTACACGGTTAAAGTTAAAAAAGCGACGACCACCTATCTCGGTTTTATACAGCTTGATTTAAAAGCGATCCTCACCTTGGCGGCCCAAGCCGGTTCGCCCGACACCGCCACGATCACAATCGCCGGAACCTCCGGATCGGACACTGCCACCCTGGCCGACACCGCACAGGCAGGCACCATCGGCACATTATTTCAAACCATCAAAGCTCCGGCCGTCGGTGGCACGACCACCGCCACATTTTCCCTGACTAATTTCACCGCCACGAAACATTTCCTTACCGTCCGTGCCGGAGCCGGTGAAATATTGCTCAATCAAATCACCCTGACCATTCCCTCCACAGCATCCGCAGTTGCCCTGCCGACAACCCTCAGCCTGGTCCTCACGGGCACCGCCGCCTTGGGCCTGCTCCTGCTGAAACGACGGCAGCCCAGAATAAGCAATGAATAATAAATAATGAACACACGGAAGCGCTGCGATTCAGACATTTCTATCGGCGCGAAAGGCCTGCAGTCTGAGACTCAGAAAGCGCCGCCGGAATCGGCTCTCGCAGATTGTATCAGCGTTAGCCATCATTACCTACCGTTCGCACTTTCTCGGAAAAGCAACCCATACACGCCAGCCTTATTTGCTCTGCTCTCGGCGAAGCCACTCTTTTGCGCCGGCCGAATTCGCTCTATTTTCGACTCTCTGAAATCAACTGCTCTAATCTGGCCGCGCCCGATTCGCTCTTGCTCAACTCTCTAAATTCTCTGCTCTATTTTTGCCTGCGGCAAAAATGCGCCCGACAGGGATCGAACCTGTGACCTGCGGTTTAGGAAGCAGTTCTTTGTTGCTGCTGAAAAGCTCATGAAACCCAGCAATTACCTTATTTTACTGCGAAAAATGCCTTTTGCAAGGCTTCGCCAAGCATTACGATTTTCGATGCTGTAAGGCGGTATTTTCATGCCAAAACGGTACCAAACAGGTAGACGTGGATCATTTACTGCTCAGCGCTTCTTCGCCGCCTTGCGAATATCAGCCAAGCTCGTTTTTCCCATTTCTTTCCGCATGTAGCCCACTGTGGCATTCGGGGAAAATCCTGGAATCGGCTGCGGCAATTTCTTGTTCAGTGCATCGCTTCGCTTCAGATCAATGCGACCAGTCTTCGGTACATCTCGGTCACGGTAACGCCTGTCCAGTCCAGGTTCTTTCATGTCATACCCTTTCTTAATTGAAAAACATAATGTAAGGGTACGAATACGTGCTACGTATCGCAACCGCAACGTGGTGCAGTGCGGTGTCAAGGTGTCAACTGACTCAACTAACCCAACTTTCGCACTTTGCGCCCGATTTCGGGAATTTTCACGATTTTTTCGGCCTTGGTTGCAAACCAATGCGGTTTTGCTTGTCAAAACCCTTGTGGTGAAGACCTACCCTCTTTTTTTTGTTGCAGCGATTTGCGATAGTGCCGGGCATGTTCATTCGACCGCACAAACGTTTCAAGAACGGCAAGTGGCATACTTATTACAGTGTGGTGGAGAATCGTCGCTGCACCAACGGCCAACATGTGCAGCGGCAGGTGCTCTACCTCGGCGAGATCAGTGCCGTGCAGGAAGACGAATGGCAGCAGGCACTCGATAAGTTTAATCCAACCTGCCAACGGGATGAGACACTCGATCTATTTGCTTCACCCAGGACGTTGTCAACTGCGAAGGTTCGCACGCTGTCGTTGCGGCAGGATGTGATGCGTCTTCGCCGGCCCCGCACTTTTGGCAGTTGCTGGCTGGGCTGTCGACTCTGGAGCCTTTTGGAGTTGGACCGATTCTGGGATAGACGCCTGATGGCCGATGACCGCTCCGGCGTGGCCTGGCAGAAGGTATTGCAGTTATTGGTGGTGAACCGGCTGGTGGACCCCGGCAGTGAGTTCCGTCTGCATCGCCAATGGTTTACACGCAGCGCCATGGATGAACTCTTACAGGTGGATAAGGCGGTAGCCGCCAAGGATCGGCTCTACCGCTGTCTGGATCGCATTCTTCCATACCGTCAGGAACTGTTTGTTCACCTGCAGCAGCGATGGAAGGATTTATTCAGCGTTTCCTTTGATATTCTGCTCTACGATCTTACCAGCACCTACTTTGAAGGTCTTTGCGAACAAATTCCCATGGCTAAACATGGTTACAGTCGCGATGGCCGACCGGATTGCCGCCAGGTGGTTATCGCATTGGTGGTAACACCCGATGGCTTACCATTGGCTTATGAGGTTATGCCGGGTAATACGTCGGATCGTACGACGCTGGAGGGCTTTTTACGCAAGATTGAGCAACTCTATGGCAAAGCGCGTCGCACCTGGGTTATGGATCGTGGCATTCCCACCGAGCAAACACTCTCGGCCATGCGGGCACGGGGTATTGACTATCTGGTCGGTACAGCCAAAGGGCGATTGTCGGCTATGGAGCAAAGGCTGCTCGATAAGCCATGGCAACAGGTGCAGCAGGGCATCGAGGTTAAGCTCTCACAGAAAACCGATGAGTTATGGGTATGGGCTCGAAGCAAAGGAAGACGCGACAAGGAAGCAGCCATGCGCCGGCAGAAGCTGCGTAAGTTCTTCCAAGGACTTCTGGCCTTACGGCGAAGTTGTCCCAAACGTGATGCTCTATTGCAGCGATTGGGCGCGTTAAAACATCAGGCTGGAAGAGCGGCTAACCTGGTGCAGATTCAATTGCCCAAGCCACGCGAAGCGGTAACACCCCAGACGTTCCGATATAGACTCAAACTGGAGAAGTTCAAACAGGCCGAACGGCTGGATGGGCATTACCTGCTGCGAACCAGTCTTCATGATCAGCCACCGGAACTGCTTTGGCAGAGTTATACGCAATTAACACACATTGAAGAAGCTTTTAAGAACCTCAAGAGCGATCTTAAAATCCGGCCCATTTATCACAAGCTTGAGCCACGGATGGAGGCTCACATTCTGGTGGCGTTTATGGCATATTGCCTGACGGCAACCTTGACCATGCAAACCCGCCAACATGCGCCGTGGCTTACCGCCCGGGCGGTGCTGGAACAGTTAGCGGCAATTCAGATGATTGATGTGCACATACCCACCACCGATGGACGCTGCCTGGTGCTGCCCCGATA
Organism: Planctomycetota bacterium; assembly: GCA_021798635.1. The sequence continues at coordinate 7,515 of JAJZGH010000197.1, forward strand.
TACCGAGCCGGAGCCGGAGCAGGCGTTCTTGCTTGAGAAGCTCAAACTGACGCTTCCTCCGCAGCCTCCGCCCAAGATTTACGCCAGTGAATTGGCGGCTTTACAGGAGCATTTGGAGACCCCGGAACCCCGAAATTAGGGGTGGTTTGTGGTGGAAACTTTCGGCCTTATTCGCAAGATAATGCGGTTTTTGGGGCCGAAGTGCGAAAGTTGGGCTAAACGAAGGCCAGACACGCGATATGAAGAAGTTGGCGGTTCACTTCCAAGCCATGGCGAGATTGGCGATGAACCGAAGATATTTCAGGTTTTTGGATTCATCAGACAGGCTCTTGTTCAACTGTACGGTTAATCTGCTCTTCAACTGTCGCCAACGTCGTAAGTATTTCGTCGAAACCTTTCGGCTCGGCAAGGAACATATCCCGCATTGCCTGGTAGTCGCGCCGCAGAGCGGGCAATCTTTCAGATGGTGGAACCAAGTGGAATGTGCCGGGTTTCGCCCGATCGTAATTTGCCCAGGCACTGCCAAAGAACTGACTCTTCCAGTTCACCACCCGTGCACGCAGGTCGTTTCGGTCGGCAGCTTTACCAGCAACCGGATGTTGCGAAAGTGCGGCCATATCGGCGTAATGACGCGAGAGTCTGTCTGGCATGCGTTTTTCCGCTGGCCGGTAATACTCCATGTGCAGGATCGTCGCCTTCTCCCAGAAACTTCGATCCACTTCCAGTGCTATTACCTCGCAACGCCAATCTGCGAACGCACCGGGAAAGACATCCGCGATCCAAGGCCGTACCGAGTGACGACCGATCGGTTGCTGGTCGGTAAGGGAGCCAAATTCTAACTTGACTGAGCGCCGCAGGTACTGGAAGCCCGGCGGCTGTGAAGAAGGGTAGTGAAAAAGAAGTACCGGGGACTGCGTGTGAGCCTCAATCTGGAATTCAAACCACGCGCGAGCGCCTTTTCCCAGCACCTTGGTGGCCACCGCTTCCAGCGCCGGGCCAATCCGGTTTTGCACGGAGCTGCCGCACGCCGCTTCCGCTTTCTTCATCCATTTGCCGGCCTGGTTGCGGCTTATACCCACAGGTGGGAGCTTAAGAAATTCGGGTGACAGCGATAAATCTATGTCCTCTGAAAATCGTTCAATGACGCCAAACACTTTCGAAAGAGACGTTCCGCCCTTGAAAACCAGGCTGTCCGCAAATTCCGACTCGAACAGGACGCCCAGCAACCAACAAACCCAAAAGTCTTTCTCCATGATAACAGGTGACAGGCTTCGCCGCGTTGCCGCCTGCTCGACATACAGCCGGCGTTCCTCCGGTGGCAAGGCAAGGAAGCTGAGATTCATGGATTTTCTCCCGCAAGCTCACGAAAGATCGGGTGCATCCACGTTGGTGCCAGGGGCAGGTCGCCAAGCAGTTCGCGGCGCTGCTTGGCCGGGAGGGTACGTTTCAAGTGCTCCCGGTGCTGCTTGGTTATGTGTTCTTTGCCCATGGCTCGCAATGCCTGAATTAAAAGACCGCTCAATCGTCCTGCTGCAGCCATATTCCGCGCGGTTGTCCGCCGCAACTGGATCGTGGTCGAACCGATCCTTACGTTCCGCGTCGGGCCATCAGTCAGGAACACCGCTTTGGCTGGCACTTGCTCCGAAAGCCCCAAGGCATTGGCAGCATAGGCTCCGGCAGGCTGAATGCGCGTATGATCGCGTTTCGCGAGGGCCTTGGCCACCGTCTCGGCAGAGGGGGCAAGCGTTCCCAGCACTGAATGCTCTTTCGGGAAGTCATACACGCCGCGCGCCAGATGTCGGATAATCCCCTTTCGGGTCAGCCGATGAAGCGCCAGATCAACCGCCTCTCGACTTGCAATGTCCAGAAAGTCCGCCGGGATAACGACGCAGCCACGTCCCCTCCTGCGAATCGACGCCTGGATGCGGTATTCAATGGAATGTAACGATTTTCTCTTGGACATTATGTAAGGAATATTAGCATGTTTTTCTTACAAACTCAAGCGGCATTTCACCCATCTACTGAAGCGTGATCGGCACTGGATACACCACGGGGCCTGTGACAGTTTATGCTGCGTTTTTTATTTTCTTTGGCAAAATGCAGGCGGGGCGTTGGCAG
>JAJZGH010000198.1 GCA_021798635.1 Planctomycetota bacterium
ACCAGCGTGTCGGACTTATTTGGTGAATTCATTCGCTCCTTAGAGGCAGGGGGCAAACCATCTAAAGAACCCCTGACGTGGCGGGTTAGCCCTGCGCCCTATCGCAAGGGGCTTCCACGGCACAGAGACTGGCGGCTGGTGTATACTGTCAAGATGAATGCGTCACGAGAAATGGATGGTTTTTTACAGGCACTCCATACGCCTGGGGCACGGGCGTTGGAGAAACTGGGGGAACTTTACGCCCAACTAGACCGCGATATTGCCATCCGTCAGCCGATCTGCACTACCAGCGGGCGCTGCTGCAAATTTGAGATATGGGGACATAGGCTCTATGTCAGTACGCTGGAATTGGCGGCATTCGCGCACTTTGCGCGATCGGATCAAACAGTCGCGCCGCCGTCGGATCCGAACGCGGCGCTACGTTTCCCGCTGCCGCTTTATCAGGAGAACCGCCAGTTCAGTCCTGGCTGCCCATGGCATATTAACGGCCTGTGCACCGCACGTTCCGGCCGCCCGTTGGGATGCCGAATTTATTTCTGTGATACTACGGCTGAATCATGGCAGCAGGAACGCTATGAATATTATCACAAGCAAATTACCGCCCTGCATGAAGCATTTGAAATTCCATACCGTTATATGGAGTGGCGGGAGGCACTGGCACTCTTAGTAATCGTTCCACGATAATTTAACGATGGGTGTGCCGCAGTATGAAGCCGCACCACCGGCGGAGCCGGCGGCTTTGTGAAGGATGACTCACGAACCGGACGCTAATGGCGATGGGCCTGAGGAAAGCACTGGTCGGCCATTAATCCACACACTTTGCGGCAAGGGCGCCTCGTGCACCAGATAATCGCAAATCGCGGCGGATGAAGTGAGCATTTCTTTCGCAACAGGCAACGCAAGAATATCCGCAGCATACCCCGGTGCGAGCCGACCAATGCGCGAACCTAAGCCCAGCGCAGCGGCCGGCTCGCTAGTAATCATGCGCCAGAGGATTTGCGAATCAATCGATGGATTATGGCGATACAGAAACTGCGCCTCGCGCAAAAGCGATAAATCCGGATTACTGGCCAGTGAATCCGTTGCCAAGCACACCCGGATGCCGCGCTGTTGCATGGCCTGCCACAGATGGGGTGTCACAGAGTCATGACCAAAATAATGCCGCGTACGCGGGCAATAGGCCACCGCCGCACCACTGCGCGCCAGAATATCCAGTTCAGTATCATCGGCGTAATTCACGTGTGCCAAGATCACCGGTACGCCGGCATTGAATAAGCCGTAATGCTGTGCCCAGTGGATCGGCCCATTGGCAAAGGTTGGAACCAGATCATCCAACAAATCCATGTGCCGCATGAGCATCCAACTTTTACCCAGCGGGCCGGAGAAATCTCTTAAAAAATCGCGCTCTTCCCGCAGCTCCGCCAGGTGCATGGAGAGCGGCAAGTGGCGTTCCCGGGCAGCGGCAACAATCTTTTCCAGAGCCGGCCCTTCAACAGAATAAGGTGCGTGCGGTGAAAGGCCCATGGACATGCGATTATCAGGGTCCTGCTGATCCATCGCGGCTGCCAGTCGGGCGACAAGATAATTCCGTGACCGCCCCAGTGCCGTAAGTTCCCCAAAACTGACAATGCCCAGCGGAGACCCTCTCCGCAAGGCGGGGCGCACGATATGATGCTGGCGGCTAATATCCCCCGCTGTGGTGACGCCGAATCGAATACTTTCCTGCGCACCGACTAAAGCGGACTGGGAGAATACTTGGGGAGCATCGCCGGCGGCTGGATAGGCCGCGATGAGCTGCAATACCCAATCAGGAAAATTAGCGGGGCCGGCAATTTTCCCAGCCAGAAAGCTTAATTCCAGATGGGTGTGAGCATTGACCAAACCGGGGGTCAGCACGCAAGAATCAAAATGGACTTCGGGAACACCGGGAAATTGTTCGAGGATTTTAGACCGCTGATAACAGGCTTGAATGACTCCATCGATAACCGCTATCGCGGCATCCATAATCAGAGTGTGACTGTCCGCAAGTATAGCCGGGCCGGAAAGCACAAACGAGTTCTTATCCGTTGTGGAAGCAGTCATAAACACTCCACGCCCACGCGCGCCTACAGGCTATCGCAGCCGCCCCACCGCCCATTGATACAGTGCGATGATAACCTGATCCTCCCAACCATTGACGTTGCCCCGATAGTGATTGACCATAATGGAGAAAACAAAATGACGGTGCGGCAAAAACATATATCCGCTGATAGTTGAAGCACCGGTCACGTGCCCGTCCTTAGCGCGGATAAAGCGGCGGATCCCTGAACCGCGCAGGCGATAAATCAGCGTGCCATGGCCGGGACGGGCCAGTGAGTGGATGAAAACGCTGCCATCCGGTTCCGAGGCAATATGGGCAAGAACGGCGGTAAATGCGGCCGGTGCCACATGATCATGATGCGACAGGCCGGAACCATCCACCATCGTGACCCAGTTTCCGGGAACCCCCAGCGTGGCCAGGTAGGCCTTGATGGCTTGATCGCCATTGTGCCAGCTTCCGGGTTGGCCTGTGGCGTCATGTCCCAGGAGCTTGCATAAGCACTCGGCCATTAAGTTGATGCTGTCGGTATTGGCGCGATGCAGAATCGCGGTGAGCGGTGTTTCATAGGTTGCTAATAATACAGGTTGCACATGTTGCCGCGCCGCGATGAGGGATAACGGTGCCCGCAGCACTTGTCCGGAAATGGTGATTCCCTGATTGATCAGTGATTGTCGCAGCACATTTCCAGTGTATAGACCGGGATCATGGATGGTCACCTGCATAGGATATTGCCCGGTCTGTCGGACTGTTCCATGCATATAGAAATGGTTGCTGCCGCGGGAGCGCCACAACCATACGCTTTGCGCGCCGCGTCGTGCGGCAATGGTCACAGGCGTATAAGGGGTGTCTGGAGTAAGCGCCACGCCAATGCTGCCGTTGTTATGAACTACCGGTATCCATTGCACGCAATTCATGGCGAAATTAAGCCCCCCCACGGCGGCCTCATACCAGTCCAGTCGCTGCCCGCCCCCCGGCCAGGAGGAATTCAGGAAATGATGGTTAAAGATAGAATCATCAATATATATATTATGGAAACTTTTTTCGCCCATCGCCGTAAGATGATGCGCCCAGTTATCAAAGGCGGTGGTCACTTTCCAGCCGACCTGCTGACACAGCACCGGGTCGCCCAGCGCCGGATCACCGCCGCCCACAATGACAAGATTATTTCCCACACGATACAGACGGGTCTGGAGCGTACCGTGCGCGCCAAGGTGATCAAAAGCATCCGAGGTGGTCAGCAATTTGCCGCAACTTCCGGGCATCAGCGGTAGATCAGGATGGTAGCTGTAGACCGTAACGGCTCGCCCCTGCCGTAATTCGGCCAGATTGATGGCAACCTGCCCGCCGCGCAATTGCGGATTGTTCAACAGTCCCGCGATTCGCCCCGCGAGGGTCTGTCCCCCGGCCACCCCCGCGAACGCCGAGAGCGTTGCCGCTAAAATCAAACAATAACCAATCGCCTCGGGAAAAAATCGCTTTGGGTACATCCATGCAACCTTAAAAAAAGTCCTCAACGCATGATCCGTTAAACCCGCGGGTGCGGAACATGCCCCTTGATCTATCTTGAGCGCTTAACCCAAGTGGTAATTCCTATACGGTTGGAACACCAGGTTAGTGCGATACGGGCGTTCCAAGAAGTCGGCCGACTTCATCCAACTTCTTTTTCATGGTTTCCGCCGTATTGGCTTCCAGATTCAACCGCAGCAATGGCTCAGTATTGCTCTTGCGGACGTTAAACCACCATGTGTCATATTCTACCGTAATGCCGTCAAGATAATCGATGGAAGCGTCTTTATAGGTTTGGGCCAGCCGGGCGATGGCCGCATCCTTGTCGGAAACTTCATAGTTTATTTCGCCACTGCTGTGCCAGCGCAGCAAGGGCTTAAGCACGTGGCTTACGGGAGTGTCATACCGTGAAAGCACCGAGAGCATACAGGCAAAGGCGATTGCGCCGCTGTCACAGTTAAAGTTATCCCGGAAATAAAAATGCCCCGACAGTTCGCCGCCGAAGACCCCTTTGCTGTCGGCGAGAGATTTTTTCATAAACGCATGGCCCACGCGCTCACGCCGGGGCACACCGCCGGCATTTTGAATTTCCTCTTTCACCACACGGCTGGAGCGCAGATCATACACCACCGCCGCCCCCGGATTGGCTTTCAGGAAATCTTTCGCTAAAAGTGCCGTGGCGATGTCACAGCGTATGATGCGAGCCTGTTCATCCACAAATATGCACCGATCGGCATCACCGTCGAAACATACGCCTAAATCCGCGGCGTTGGAAAGTACGGATTCCTGCAACTGCCGCAGATTAGCATCCACCAGCGGATTAGGCTCATGCTTAAATGAGCCGGTGATTTCCATATTGATGGGAATGATGTTCAAATTGGGCTGATCCATGAAAATGTCGGGGATAAATTTTCCCGCCATGCCATTGCCCGCGTCCACCACAACCTTCAGCGGACGCGCCAGTTTCAGGAAACGCAGCACATGGCCTTTGTAGGGAAGCTTCAGATCCATGTGTTCGACGGCACCGAACTGGGCGGGAGGATTTTTTCGCATCGAAAATACCAACCGCTTAATTTCCTGCAGGCCGGTATTTTCACCAATGGGCCGCGCGTGAACGCCGCTGATTTTAAAACCGTTATACTGCGCGGGATTATGCGAAGCGGTCGTTTGAATTCCGCCGCAGCAGCCCAGGTGATTAATGGCAAAATAAATTTCCGGGGTGTCGATCATGCCGATATCAATACAACCCGTGCCGGTGGACCGAATCCCTTCAATCAGGGCTTGACTAAGCGAGGGGCTGCTAAGGCGCATATCCCGCCCGACAATGACCATATTTTTTCGCGGATCCGCCTTGTCCAGCCCGGTGAGATTCATTCGCATGAACTGGGCGCAGGCGTAGCCGATTTTCCAGGCCATTTCTTCGTTGAGTTGATCCGGATATGTCCCCCGCACGTCATACGCCTTAAAAACTTTTTCATTCATGGACTTTCCTCATGGATTCTGGTTTATTGAACTTCCGGTACGGAAGAATGCCGCGCCAATGTCGCACATTATCCGTCGCGTTTCAAACCGTCGGAGCTTCCAGCCTTGCCGCATTCCGGCATGCCAGACCCGACGAGCCTCTCCCTGCCCAACGCGACTCGCCGGATATGGTATCGCAGAATCAAGGGTTATTCCATGGGTCCGATATGGAAAGCGCTCATCCGCGGAGCGCTGAACGCCGGCCGCACACGGCAACAAGTCGTGGAAGTGGCGATGCAAATGGCCATATATGCGGGATTTCCCGCAGCCATCTCCGCGATGGGCAGCGTACGCGAAACATTTGCCGAACTCGATGTGGGCGCAGAGAAGCCGTAGTCGGGGTCATGTGGCAGATGCGGCTGTGGATTCGCGGGCGACCAGAGCGCAGGCGATCGACAGGGTAATCGCCGGCAGGTCGGGCCGTTCCATACGCTGTTGCAGCACCGTCATGGCCTCAATGGCCATGGCTTCCGGCGACTGGCGCACGGTGGTTAATGGGACCGCCAGAAGCGCGGCGGTGGACGTGTCGTCAAAACCCGTGAGTTTGATCTGCTCAGGAATTTTTATTCCCAGCTTAAGCAACTGACGCATCACTTTGGCGGCAGTCATATCGTTGACACATGCAATAGCATCGGGGCGATGTTCCTTGAGCATGTGTTCCAGCATCTCGCGGTTGTCGCCGTCTCCGGAGCAAATCTGCATGCTTACCGCGGGGTCCAACCGGACTGCGTTTCCCACGCCTTCAAGCCGCGCCTCGGCCGTGGGGTGTTCACGCGCATCGGTTAAAAATACAATCCGACGGCAACCGCGCTGAATTAAGTGCCGACCGGCGAGAAAGCCCCCAAGTTCATTGTCGCTGCCCACCACGTCAAATCGGCTGCGATCATGGAGTTTATGTAAATCGCGATCCAGCAGCACCAGGGGCAGTTTGCGGGCTACGCATTGTCCGGCAATTAATTCATTAATTTCCGCACACTGTGGCTGCACGGGCAGCGGCAGGTAAAGGAAACCACGTATGTCATTCTGCCACAGCGGCTCCAGCGCGGCCTGCGCCTCCAGGGCCGAGGTGCGTTCTGATATTTCATGATACAAAATCTGCCATTCGCGCTTTTGCGCTTCGCGTAGCAACGCCTGATGCACCGTGGAGAAAATACTGCCCGGCTCCAGGGGGGGAAGCAGCAACGCGATGCTGGCGAACTTGGATTGCTTAGGCCCTTCCACATAACTGCCTGAACCGCGCCGCCGCCGCACGACGCCCAACGCCTGTAAGTCCCGCAACGCCCGAATCACGGTAATGCGTGATACTTTGAATTGTTCAACTAACTCGGTTTCCGTAGGGAGTTTACCGCCCGACGGATATTCACCCCGCCGAATGGATTTTAGCAGTGCATCATACACCGCTCCATATTTCGGCTGGATCGGGCGCTGCCGCACATTCGCGGGAACCACCGACGCCGACTTTTTCGGGTATCGAGACATAGGCCATCCAAAACAGCAACTCACTCGCTGAGCTGTAAGCCCCTATTGTCATCAGCCTCGCAGGATAATCAAGCGCGCGACCGCCAGCGAGTTCGGACAGGCGGCTGCTTTCGGGTCAGTGAGAAGCGATGAGATCCTGCGCAGCCGTGTATAATGCTTTGAGTAAAATCCGTCCTGCTCTGCCATACAGCAAGTCCATCTGAAAATTGTGATCACAAGGGGCGTGGACCAAGCCGTCTGGCCCCTTCCACGGGTATTCGCAATTTGCCGGCACGCTGCCGCCATGGTTGACAGCAGGAGCGAGCAACTCAATTTTTCTTGCCAGTGCTCGCAGCTCCGGCATGACCCCGTGCGGGTGGGTACCCCCGCTTCCGCTTATGCGAGCGAACTGCTGACCGACGATGACCGGCAGAGGGCCACTAATATAGGCGTGGCTGCGATGCAGAGTCTCGGGCTTCTCACCTTGGCCGCAAAGATAGGCCTTGCATATTTTTTCGCAGGCCATTTGCAGAAAATGGAGGCTCTGGCACCGCGGCATGTCGGATGAGACCGACAGTTGCTCGCTGGCCTTCAAATCGGCCAACCCCTGTTTTGCGTATGCAATACGCCATTGATCATAATTGGTCATGAGCGTGTCGCCGATACCGGCTTGGCAAATTTAGATCCCATCTGCCAACGGTTGGGAAGTTTGGTGCGCTTCTTCAGGATATCCTCGTATTCGTCGGGCGTAACCATAATAATTACCGATGGGTAGGCTATCCCGCTGTCTCGGTGCGGGCCAAAAAATAAAGGATGGATACCGGACGGCACTGTAGATCGATTCACCTCCAGCAGCTTAATGGGCTCGTCCGAAGCTCGTTCCCGTTTTGCCCCAGCCGTCAACCCAATGATTAACTCTATTTCCGGGTCAATGGCATAGTGCGCCTCGGCCAAGCGTTTTGCGACGATTGCCTTAGAAGGTGGCTGAACCATTTACCGCTCCTTAAATCAAGCTTTATTATGATACAGAACGGGTCTGGATGGGGCAAACTTTTTTAGTTCCGGAAATGTTCTTGACGTGGGCACGGCGCGTGGCAGAGGAATGGTATCCCACGAACAACTCAACGCTGCCGCGTGGAGCTGACGGTACACGGCATGGTTGGATACCTACGGGAGATGGGGAATCCGATTGTTGCAGCGATTGTTGCAGCGTGTTGCGGCATTGCTACGGCACGGGATAATAGCGGCCTATGGCCAAAAGTCGGTACAGTAAATTTCGATCACGCCTCTGGAAGATTGTGGAAATCGACCGCCAACTGCGCGAGCAATGGCACCGGGGTCGCCCCTGTACCAAAGAATCGCTACTGGCTGGGTTGAAGGATATCGATGAGCGCACGTTGCGGCGTCTTATTGAACTGATGCGCGACGACTTGCACGCTCCCATTGAATATGACCGCGCCCTGCAAACCTACAAATACACGAACCTCACCTGGGTGGTGCCCAATGTACAACTGGATGAGGACGAAATGCACGTCTTGGCCACAGCGGTGCAGGCCATCCGCCCGGTCATGCCGCCGTCGCTGTCCAAGCGCCTCGATAAACTGCTATCCAAATTGCTCGATGCCCTGCCGGAAAGCCAACGCGATGAAGTCCGCCGCGCGCAAGGGCGGGTGGAATTTGTGCCAGCCCCGGTACTATCCAAAGGATCTCAATGGTTTGAACCGTTGCACCAAGCCATTGGCGGGCGGCTTTCAGTCGATATGACCTATTATGTACAGACCAGGGAACAGGAAACCCAGCGGCGCTTTGATCCCTATTATCTGCGGAATTATCAAGGGGTCTGGTACGTGGCGGGCTACGACCACCTGACCAAGCACTGGCCAATTTTAAAGCTCGCGCGCATTCGAGCCTTAAGCGTGTCCGAGGATCTCTATGATGTACGCCCCTTCAGCGCCGCCGAATACTTTAAGAACAGCCTGGGCATCATGGTCGGCGGCGCGCCACAACTTGTGCGAATTCGCCTGACCGGTTACGCCGCAAGCACCGCCGACGAGCAGCTCTGGCCGCCGGGGTTCACCTACCAGGCCGCCAGCCCGGCAGAAGGCATTTTGTGCGGCGAAGTGACAAATCTCATCGACCTGATCCCCTGGGTGGCGTCATTTCAGGGTGACGCGGAAATTCTTCCCGAAATCCCGCCCAATTAATCACCCGACTGCAACCACGGAAAGCCGACGGTACCATTTTGCTTGCCCATCGCCCTTGCCGGCCGCAAACTAACTTCCAACGCCGTCCCCGCCGCCCGTCCCCCATGTTGTCCCCCCGCCCTTGGTAACTGTAACCACCTAATGGCGGCCCCGCCGCTCCACCGCTCAGCCGCACAGTTGCTTAAACCCACAGCATCCGTTAATTTAGTATTCATACCCGGGGACGTCGTTCAATGGGAGGACGGCGCGTTCGCAATGCGCAGATGGGGGTTCGATTCCCCTCGTCTCCAATAAGTACATAAGCCCATATTGCCGCGTTACTCTCGCCGAGTGGCCGGGAGCGTCGCATCCGAAAAGGCTTAGCGCCTGATCGTCGTGTCAGAAACCATTTCCAGTTTCACCCCTCCACAGGGATGCCGCACACCAGCCATCCTTCAGGGCCGTCGGATTCCTATGATTTCCAATTTTACTTACGCCTGGAAAACTTGCCGCGCAATCAGGGCGGCGGCTATGCCATGGGAGGGCCAGTCTGGCGGATGGCGATCTAGCGCGCTATCGTGGTGGGTCATTTCTAAGCCGTGAGCCGTGGTCGGACGGATCTCGCGACGGCCACCGGATTGTCACCATGGGTCGGGGATACATTTTTCGCGGGGAGCGTGGCGGGGATTACTGGGACGGGGTTGTGGAATCAAGCATGGATTCGAGTTGGCGCTCGCGGGCCAGGTCACGCAGGGCCATGAGAAGATCGGACATTTCGCCGGCGATAATATTTTCCAAGGGGAAGTTGCGGTTCAGGCGGT
>JAJZGH010000199.1 GCA_021798635.1 Planctomycetota bacterium
GCCGCACCGATTTTAACGCGCTTGCTGGAAGGCCGCACCGGAATCGTAACGGTCGATGCGTTGCCGGTGCTCAATGAATTCCGCAATGCGGAATCGCAGATTGCGCTGGATTATGACCAGCGGAACTTTGCGGCGGTAACGCGGCGGATTTGTGCTCTGGCGGACAGGGCTAATAAATTTGTGGAAGAACAGGCCCCGTGGGCGCTGGTGAAAACGGATGAAGAAGCGGCGCGGGGCGTTTTAACGGCTGCTCTGGAATGCGGGCGGATCTTGATGATTTATCTTAAGCCCATTGTGCCCGATATGGCAGCGCGTGTGGAGAAATGCCTGAATATCCGCCCGCAATCCTGGCGTGATATACAAAACTCCATGGAGTCCCATGTTATTAACCCATTTGAACATTTAACCCCACGTGTTGAAGAAAGGAAAATCCAAGCCATGCTTGAGGAGAATAAGGACAATACAACCGCTGCGGCAGCGCCAGCCATTCCGGCGACGCCGGCAATCCCTGAGGAACCGCTGGCTCCGGAATGCAGCATTGAACAGTTTTCCGCGGTGGATTTGCGCGTCGGGCGGGTGATCCATGCCGAAGCCATTGAGGCCACCGATAAACTCATGAAGGTGGAAATTGACGCCGGCCCGCTGGGCAGGCGCACCGTTCTGGCGGGTATTAAAAAGGCCTGCACGCCGGAAGAACTTACCGGACGACTGGTGATATTCTGCGCCAATCTGGCACCGCGAAAAATGAAATTCGGCACCAGTGAAGGAATGATTCTGGCCAGCGGGCCGGGCGGTAAGGATGTGTTTTTGTTATCGGTTGATCAGCGGGCCACGCCGGGCCAGCGTGTTCATTAAACCCTTCCGTATTTCTGAACAATTCCGCCCCGATTGCCGACTAGACCATATAATCCTCGGCCGGAGGACTGGCGGAGTCGCACCGGGCGTTGAGGGCCGCTGGCCGGACGTGGACGGTGGCGATGTTATTTAGCAAACGGGGTATTTGTGGCCGTGGCATGTGCGATTGTCGGACTTGATCCGATCCAGAAGGACTGGATTGAGGCATTAAAACAGGCCCATGGAACTGACTGGTTCAAGATTGTGGTCGTCGGCGAACGCAATTTGTCCTTAGCGCGGGAAGTGGGACAAATTTTTGATGTCCCTTTTTATGGCGACCTGCGAAGGATGCTGCTGGAAACCACCCCGCAAATGGTGCTTCTGGACCGCCCCGCCGACATGTCACTGGATTTTGTTGAAGCCTGCGTCCAGCAGAACATCGGCATACTAAGCGTCGGGCCGCCGGTGCAAACACTGGAAGAAGCCCACCGCTTAAGTATTCATCTGGAACCCAAAACGCACTTGCTCTATACCGCTCCCCGATTTTCCGGATCGTGGGGATATGGCCAGGCTGAGCAAACCGAAAATTTCTTTCGCGGTGTGCAATTCCTTTCCGGCGACTGGTCCGCCGCCAATCACGCGATTGCACGGGCGCGAAATATTCAGCACGGCGCGGTGCGGTCGTTATCGGTTCTGGCGTGGGACGCCTTTCGCACGGCGATTGAAATTGTCGGACTGCCCGCAGCGCTGTATGCGTCCATTGACGGCAGCAGCGGCCAACAGGATAACTTTACCGATGTCACGGGCAATGTCGGTGTGGTGATGAAAACGCTGGAAGGGGCCACGGCAGTCCTGCGGATTTCCGATCAGGAGAATGGCTTGAAACGGGAAATTTGCGCTGCCAATCGGGATGGCCGCGTGAAACTTTCCGAATTCAATTACCGCTGGGCATCAAGCCGGGACGAACTGATAGAAGAAGACTCTACCGCGCCAGCCGCGCACGCGGCACAGGCTCTGATGGAACTGGAAAATTTCTGTCGGCAATTTACCACAGCGTCATCCAGCCACCCGGGCTGGCCGCACCTGCTGCCGGAAACGGCCGCCATGATGACAGCGATGATCGTTTCTCACCGCACGGGCATGGCTGAATCTCCGCAGCACTTCCGCGGATTGAACCGCTAAATCGCGCGATCGTTAATACCGCGAACTGTCTGGTCCAACAAGGTCTTTACCATGCCGGGAATATCATGGTGCGAGGCTTCAAGTGTTGCGGGCCAGCCAAGCTCAGCCAGGGCCCGGGAAGTCATCGGTCCGATGGAAAGCCGCTGGCATTTTCCAACCGCAGCCCGCAACTCTTCAGGCAACATGGTGAAAAGATTTTTAGCGGTGCTGGCGCTGGTAAAGGTTATCCAGTTGACTGTGCCGTTTCGCAGGGCTTCCATCGCATTTTCCGGTAAGCTCCTGGGAATGCGCGTCTGGTAAATCGGTACATCTTCCACCCTCGCACCGGCATTGCGCAGCATCTGCACCAGTGCCGGACGGGCGATTTCCGCGCGCAAAAGCAAAAAGCGGCACCCGCTTAAATTCAATGTTGCCGGGTCCGTTTCTTTGGTGTGATCAGTACGACCGAAATAACTGATCAGTTCCCCGGCGAGTTCTTCACTTATGGCATCCTGGGAAACAATTTCCGGGATAATGCCGATCTCCTCTAACGCATCCGCTGTGGCCGGCCCAATAGCCGCAACGCAGGCCGCAAAATCACGCGCGTCCATGTCCAACGCGATCATAGCCTGCTGCGTCGCATACACGCCATTGGCACTGGTGAACACCACGCAGTCGTAATCGCCCATGGTTTCAACGGCCTCCAAAGCCGCCGGGCGGTCCGTAGGCTTGGTTATTTCGATGGTCGGAGCCTCAATAACCCGTGCCCCCAGGTCGCGCAGTTGATTACCAAGTTCACTGGCCTGCTGCCGCGTGCGGGTGACGAGAATGGTTTGACCAAAAAGCGGGCGCGTTTCAAACCAGTTTATCTGATCGCGAACGGACACCACCTTGCCGATGATGGTGATGGCGGGGGCCTTAATTGCCGCTTTTTGCGCTAGCTGCGCAATCGTTTTCACCGTGCCGGTGATGGTTTGCTGTTCGGGATATGTGGCCATGCGCACCACTGCCGCCGGGGTGTCAGCATTCAAGCCGTAGGCTATAAGGCGTTGGGTAATATTGGGCAGATTTTTCACACCCATATAAAACACCAGCGTGCCTCCGAGCTTAGCCAGGGCCGGATAGTTCACGTTTGCCACTTCATCCTCGACATCCGCGGCCGGTGATTTATCGGATGACTCCTCCTGCTGATGCCCGGTGATAAATGTGACCGTACCGGTAAAATCCCGGTGCGTGACCGGAATACCGGCATACGCCGGCCCGGCAATGCCCGCAGTGATACCGGGGATAATTTGAAACGGTATCCCAGCCTCGGCCAGGGCCTGGGCTTCTTCGCCACCGCGACCGAAAACAAATGGATCCCCCCCTTTTAGCCGCACAACGCGCCGGATCGAGTCATCCGGCTGGTGCATACATTCCCGGCACTTTTGCACCATAAGTGCGGTGATTTCCTGTTGAGTAAGGGTATGTTGACCGGCACGCTTCCCGACATAAATCAGTTCTGCCTCCGGAGAACAACACGCCAGTAATTCGGGATTGGCCAGAGCGTCGTAAATGACCACATCAGCCACGGCGAGTGCCCGCGCGCCGGCGATAGTTAATAGACCGAGATCACCAGGACCCGCACCCACAAGGACTGCGACCGGTAACTGGTATTCAGGACTGAAACGGGGGGTCTTTGCCATGCGTTACTCCAGCGGGCTAAATCCGAAAATATTGAGGACTATTACCTCAGGAAGTGGTATTGGCGCGGAAAAGACAAAAATATTCAAGTGTCAGGCTGATCTTGCCGATGAGGAGGGTGGTCGCAGTTGCAAGTTTTCCTCCCATAACCTGAGCCGCCTGCTGTGCGTTGCAGCAGGCGGCTCTATTTACTTTACACTAAGTTGAACTCTCCGCCTGCCGTGAGAACCACCGGGTTGATCTGCTTTTCCCGCAGGCGCCGGCCAAAAGCGGCACCATCCTGCTTGATCGGGGGAAACGTGTTGTAATGAACCGGCATCACATGCGTTGCTTTTAGCATTTCGGCCGCGATCAGAGCGTGCTCCGGCCCCATGGTATAGTGATCGCCGATGGGCAAAAATGCTAAATCAATCTTCCATAACTTGCCAAACAGGGCCATGTCGCCAAACAGTGCGGTGTCACCGGCGAAATAAATCGTTTTCCCGCCGACCTGCAGGATCCAGCCGCCTGGTGCACCGCCCGGGGTACCATCCGGAAATGAACTGGTATGAAGCGCCTGGACCAGCGTCGCCCGGCCAAAGGGAAATTCACAGCCGCCGCCGGTGTTCATGCCGACGGTTTTGAAGCCCCGGTTCTCGTAATAGGCCGCCATTTCAAAGTTGGCAACAATTATTGCGCTCGTCCGCTTGGCCATGCGTTCAGCATCATCAACATGATCAAAATGGGCGTGACTTAGGAAAATAAATTGCGGATCGGGTCGATCCGATTTTACATCCGCCAGAGGGTTGGAATCATAAAAGGGATCGATCTGAATTCGATGTCCGTCGGCATGAAGTTCCACATTGGAATGACCGTGATAGATGACCTTTACCGCCATGGTGTGCTCCTTTTAAAAGACGTAAATGTTACGCTCGCGTAACAAAGTGGATTATAGGCCCAGAGAGGGAGAGGGCAAATAGGCCAGCGGAAGGCAGAGGCACCAATTCGGTGATGGGGCGCGGCATGCACCAGGCGGAGCATGAAATGCGCTCTAAAGGGCGACCACTCCTACTTATCAATCTATCCGTCTTGATGTGGGGGCGGGGAATATTCGCCGCCGGGGCCTACCGGTACCCAGGAGCCTGTCCGAGTAATGGCCGGGATTGCGATGGGTCTGAAATGTCCCGTATGCGCGGCGGAGGATCGAGCCGACTCTTAATAATGAGTCTGCGAGATCCGACAACAAAGCAGGCGGGGCATTTCAGGCCCACCCCGCGGGGCGGCCCGCTTTTTGGCCTCCCTCTGCGGCGCGGCTGTACCATCCATGTCAGGTACGCCATCGTCGCGTGTTACTTGCAGAGCACCGGATGGTAATCCGGTGGTTGATCCAGTGCCGCAAACCAACCACCGGGTTATCACCACGGTGCTCTATGACGCGACTATGCCCCAAGAGGCCAAAAATCACGCCGTCGCAACCCGGCGATTACTCGGACAGGCTCCTAGCGCGAAAGTGCGCGGAAAGTTTCAGGCGGCGATATTTCCTATGCGGCAGCCTTGGCCAAGATGTCGTAAAGGGCGTCTGGTGCCAGGTCTGCTCCGTTGGGCCAGCATACTGCACCGAATTGGTCGACATAAACCTGTTCAAACAGCTTGTAATCCCGCAACGGTTCAAATACCGGGCCGAAGAGACGTTGCGAAACGTCTAGCCGCCCCCGCAAGCCATCCGTGAATTCGATTTCCAACTCAAATCCACCGTACGGCTGTACCCTTTTAACGACCTTACCCATCTTTAACTACTCCAACGGATCAATCTTGTTCAGAGGCCTGTGTTCTGCCGCCAAAGTCCAATCTGTGTGCAGTTCCTCGCGGTGCCCGGCCGCCCATTCAAGTACCATCGCCATGGCTCGGCGCGGGAGGTACCCGTCACGGATGGCCAATGTATCAATAAGAATAACAGCTGCGTGCTCCTGGTAATATGCGTGGAAATGCGGTGGTGCATGATCATCATAGTACATCCGAATGACGATCCCAAAAAAGAGACTGATTGTCGGCATTCGTCGCAATCCTTAGATTCGTCCCCCGGTGATTCCGACGGCAGTCGCCGGTCCGAACATTCGCTAAATAATACCACAGCAACCGGCAAAACGTGAAACCGCCTGGATTTCAAAACAAAGGTGTCGGGCAACTTTGTTATTTCGCACAAATGTATGTTTTTCCGCAATTGATCAAATCGGTTGGCAATCTCAGATCAACCACCGGATTGCCATCCGGTCCCCGGCGGGCGCGTTGCGTTATCGAGCAACCCGGTGGTCGGTTGGCGGCACTGGATTATCCACCGGATTCATCATCCGATATTACGGCAGTTATCTCAGGAATGCGTTCGCGTATGTTTTTTTCCAAGCCCAGCCGCAGCGTGGCCTGCGAACTCGGGCATCCCACACAAGCCCCGTGGAAACGCACAGAAACGACTCCCTTTTCACTTACAGCCAGCAGTTCCACATCACCGCCGTCCCACTGAATCATGGGCCGTAAGCTGTCCAGCACCGCCTGCACACGTTGATTCAACGTCATTTGTGGCGTTTGCGCAGCTTGGGAAAGGTTAATGTCCATCATCCTACTCACATAAAGAGTATAGGTTAGCCGGAGTTGCGCATCAACCATGCGTCCTACCCTTTTTCATGGCGAGCGGCCTTCCAACGGGCGTGGCAATTTTTCCGGGCGGGGTAAAAAAGCCGCCTTTTCACAGGAATGCTCAAGCCCACCGGGATAAACCCGGCGGCTCGCCGGTCGGGTTGATGCGGGGTGCCCGGAAGAATTGCCACGCCCCTTCCAACACACGCGTGCAGAAGGCTGGGAATTAGCGGGCAAATACCGTAATATAGCGGAATGAAGTTACCCCTCGTGCTGCTGACACCTCCTTAGCTCGCTGCATGGCCGCCGTTTCCGCGGCAATCGTGATGTAAGGTCTTTGCTCTAAAAACTCTCGCTTTGAAAGTCATTATGTTTTCCGATGAAATCGCCCGACGCCGCACTTTTGCCATTATTTCCCACCCCGATGCCGGTAAAACCACGCTGACTGAAAAGTTGCTGCTTTACGGCGGTGCGGTGCAGTTGGCAGGCTCGGTGACCGCCCGCAAATCGCAACGGGCCACCACGTCAGATTGGATGGAATTGGAACGCCAGCGCGGTATTTCCGTAAGTTCCACGGTTTTACAATTTGATTACAACGGCTATCGGCTCAATTTGCTCGATACGCCGGGGCATAAGGACTTTTCCGAAGATACGTACCGTGTCCTTACCGCCGTTGACGCGGTGATTATGATCATTGACGCCGGTAAGGGTATTGAACCGCAGACCCGAAAGCTTTTTGAAATTTGCCGCCGGCGCGGCGTGCCGATCTTTACGTTCATGAACAAACTGGATCGGCCCGCGCGCGAGCCGCTGGATTTATTGGATGAACTGGAGCGCGTGCTGGGACTGCAGGTTTTCGCCATGAACTGGCCGTTGGGCAATGGCAAGGATTTCCGCGGCGTATTTGACCGTGTTGCGCGTACGGTAAATCTGTTTGAGCGCACCGCCCATGGAGCGTATCGGGCACCGGTAGCGGTGTCGCAATTTGATGATCCATCGGTGCGTGCGACTCTGGGAGACAACTTATATTCGCAGTGTCATGAGGAGTTGGCGCTGTTGGAGGGGGCCGGTGCGGAACTGGATGCGGCGCAGGTGCTTTCCGGCAAGCTGACGCCCGTATTTTTTGGTAGCGCCGCCAATAATTTTGGTGTGCAGATGCTGCTGGATGCGTTTTTACACTATGCCGCCGCCCCGCAGCCGCGCAAGTCTGGAGATCAACTTGTGGCGTTGGATCAACCCGCATTTTCCGGCTTTGTATTTAAAATACAGGCCAATATGGATCCCCGCCACCGCGATCGCATTGCCTTTGTGCGGGTTTGCTCCGGCCTGTTTACCCGGGATATGACCGTCCTTCATGCCCAAAGCGGCCGCAAAGTCAGGCTATCAAGTTCGCATAAACTTTTTGGCCGCGATCGGGAAACGGTGGATGAAGCCTATCCCGGTGATGTTATTGGCCTGGTGGGGCATGATGACTTTGGTATCGGGGACACGCTGACGGAAGACCCGGCGATTATCTATCAGGAGATTCCACAATTTCTGCCGGAATGTTTTGCCTATATCCATTCCACCAACACATCGCAGTTCAAACGCTTCCGCGAGGGACTGGATCAGTTGCTGCAGGAGGGCGTCACGCAGGCCTTACAGGTTGTACACTCTCACACGCGACTGCCCCTGCTGGCGGCAGTGGGGCCGTTGCAATTTGAAGTGGTGCAATATCGGCTGCAAAGCGAGTACGGAGCCGAAACGCGCTTTGAGAAAACACCCTGGACGGTGATGCGGTGGCTGGCACCGGAGGCCCCGGCGGACAAGGTGGAGCAGGCCGTGCAATACAAACGCATTGGACAGGCGATGGACAATCGGCAGCAACAGGTACTGCTGTTCCCCGATGAATGGGCGCTGAAATATTTTCAACGCGAACACGCCGATCTGGTGCTTTACGAATCGCCACCGGGGAAATAATGCCGGGGCCTGCAATCCCGACGGGCAGATTGCATCATGATTTCAGATCCGATTCCGCAGCCAACTCGACGCTGCCGCATCGAGCTAAGGGGCGCGGGTGGTTGTGTACCAAAACCGGTTACTTTTCGGGGGCGCTTTGACATATCGGCGGGTTTCAAACATGATCGGAGGCTATGGATAATGGCACAGACGATCATTTGGAATCGCCCGCCAGGCCTGTAGATTTAGCGCAGAGGTTGTGGGCTTCCGGGCAGGACCTGCTGGCGGCGGGAAGGTATGTTGCGGCGCGGCGGGAATTGGAGGCGGCGGAGCGACAGGCCATTCGTAAGCGGGATGCGGCTTTGCTGGCACGGATATATCTGCCGCTGCTGGAAGCCACGCGGCAAATTCGGCAGTTCTGCTGTGACGGTGTTATCGCCATTACGCCCGGCGATACAGCTAGCCAACGTGCCGCCCTGCGCGACGTATTGCATTCGGGCGGGGCGTGGTTGCGTGTGGAAAGTGCGGGGAGAAATAAGCCCATTGCCTTATTGCAAGTTCCCGATTCGCCGGTTGAATTATTAAGCATCGTGCAGCATGGCCAGCAGTGGCGCATTATGCCGGTGGCGTGCAAAAGTGGATTGGGACGGCAGCCGGGGCGATTCAGCGTCGCGTTGCAATGGACCCATGATCCCGGACTGGCTATTTCGCCGGCCCAGCCGGACGCGCTGGTGGCCGTACTTCCGCCGCCGGGAGTTTATCATCCCGGCAATCCGCAACATGGGCAAGCGCGTGAAACAGTACTTTTAACTTTTGAAGCCCTGGCGATGGGATGGCTGGCCCGACAGGAAAAGGATTTCACCGGTTGGGCCGAACTGACCGTTTTGCGCCAGGCCAGAAATATTGACCCGGCATGTGAAAAGATCTTCATGCGCATGATGACCGTGGCTTATGGTCTTATCTGATGAACAGCCTCATGGAAGCGGTCGGCAGCGGGCAGAATTACATCCGCCGAAGAGGCGTACGCGGTTTTTGGCAAATGCGCGGTAGGCGATGTTTGCGAGCCTTCGCACCGGGGGCACGCGCAACAGGGTGATCAATATCAGGCGATCCAGCCGCACGGGCAGCGCACGCCAAATACAAATAAATGCGTCAACTGCGGTAAAGATCTGCCCGTCGGAGGTCAATACGTGCATGACATCATGGACATGTTGAGCATCCAGGCCATAGGCTGTAGCATTGAAATCC
>JAJZGH010000200.1 GCA_021798635.1 Planctomycetota bacterium
CAGTGCGCCGTCTATGACTCGGTGATCGGCGGACAGGGATATGGTCATCACCTGGGCGGGCACGACCTGCCCATTTTTTACAATCGGACGGGCTTCGGTGCCGCCGATGGCTAAAATTGCGGCCTCGGGCGGATTGATGATTGCCTGGAATTCCCGGATGCCGTACATGCCCAGATTGCTGATGGTAATGGTGCTGCCGGTCATCTGATCGGCCTTGAGTTTGCGGCTACGCGCCAACTGCGCCAATTGCTTAATTTCTTCGGACATTTGCCGAATGCCCTTGGTTTGTGCATCACGAATCACCGGTACCACCAGGCCATCCTCAATGGCTACGGCAATACCGAGATTTACGCTGCCATGCTGAATAATGGCGGTATCCGTGAAGCTGGCATTAACCCCCGGTACCTGCGCTACCGCACTGGCCACTGCCCGGGCGATAAAATCGGTCACGGTTAATTTGGTGGGTGCCAATTGTTCATTGGCGGCCTTGCGCAATTCCAACAGCGCGTCCATGACCACATCAATGGAAACGTAAAAATGCGGCACGGTCTGCTTGGCCTGCAAAAGCCGCCGGGCGATTGTTTGCCGCATATTGTTTAACGGAATCGTCTTGGCTTCCAGCTTGGCGGCAATTTGTACGGGAGCCGGGGTTGCGGAAGCGGATGATTTTGCCGCATTCGCGGCTGCGGGCTTGCCGGCGCTGGTGCCGGCGGCCAGCACGTCGCGTTTAATGATGCGGCCATCCGGTCCGGTACCTTGAATTGAATTGACATCAACGCCTTTTTCCGCGGCTATTTTGCGAGCCAGCGGTGAAATGCGGGCCGGGCGTGAACCCTGTGCGGCAGATGTTGCGACCGGAGCAGGGACCGGAGCTGGGGTTGGAGCTGGGGTTGGAGCCGGCACGGGTGCCGCAGTTGGTCGCGTCGGAGCCGCCGGTTCCGCCTCTGTTGCCGGGGCTGCCGGAGCAGCAGGCGCGGGAGCCGCCGCGGATTTTCCGCCCGCCGCCTTGGCGATGGCCGCCACATTTTCATCGGGCTTAGCGAGCACTACAATCAATCCACCTACCGGTACCTTTTCCCCTTCTTTGGCCACAAGTTTGGCGACCGTTCCCGGTTCAAAGGCCTCTAACTCCTGAGTGGCTTTATCGGTTTCCACCTCGGCAATAACATCGCCGGGCTTTATTTTATCGTTTTCTTTTTTCAGCCACTTTACCAGCGTGCCATCGGTCATGGTGTCGGAAAGTTTCGGCATCGTTATTTCTATGGGCATGGTCTAAATCCTTCTTACATATTGGCCCGGGCACCCCGCGGCTTCTTTCGTGCCTATAGTTTATGCTGCCCAGGCCGATTCGTTAAGCGCCGAAATTAAAAGGGGCCGATTGGTTTATTCCACCGTCTCGAGTTTTCCGGTTTCCGGATGAATCATCAGCCCATTAACAGTTATTTCCCGCGGTAGCAACGGATGCTTGCGAATCAGATTCACACTTTTGTGTACGGCATCTTCCACGCGTGCAAAACCTTTGAGCCAGCTTTCCAGATCTATTCCGGCATTGCGCAAAGTTTCTATGACATCATCGGATATGCCGCGCTGCCGCACTTTTTTCAGCACTTGATCACTTTCCAGACCGGTCATACCGCAATCATGATGGCCGACAACCAGAATTTCCTGGGCACCGAGTTCATAAACCGCCACTAAAACGCTTCGCATAATCGACCCGAACGGATGGGCCACCACCGCCCCGGCACTTTTAATAAGCTTGATATCCCCGTTGCGCAAGTTCATCGCGCGCGGCAGCAACTCCACTAAGCGCGTATCCATACACGTAATAACCACAAGTTTTTTATTGGGAAATTTATCGGTCTTAAACGCCTCATACGCCTTGGACGCCACAAACTCCCGGTTAAACGCCAAAATATCCGGAATCATCGACATGCGTACACTCCTATATAATCTGCCGCCGGGATGAAGCGGCACGCAGCTTGCTGCCCGCGGCAGCCCATAAACTTATGGTGCCTCCGGGGTTTTTCCGGTGGCACCAGATCTCCAAGCCATTTAATTTACCATCCTGCGTCGCCACCGCCATGTTTATCCTAAAAGCACCTATACGTCCAGCGATCAGGTGCCCTTTGCGCGCCTGACCTTGGCAAACATGCGGAGCCGCGTGGCAGCGCGCGGAAGCAGGTACAGGGGTGACAATTCGCGCCAGACGGTTACAATTCGGGCATATTGCTTGGAAAGATTCCTGGTGAGTTCAGCAATGGCAATTATTGGACATGGGGTGGACGTGGTGGATATTGGGCGTATTAACGCCATGATTGAGAACCATGGAGAGCACTTTTTGCATCGCTGCTTCACCGCCGGCGAAACTGACTATTGCCGGGCGAACCGCGACTTTGCAACCCATTTTGCCGGACGCTTTGCCGCCAAAGAAGCGATTGTAAAAGCATTGGGCACCGGGTTTCGCGGACGCATTGCCTGGACCGATATGGAAATTCTTCCCGACTCCAAAGGTAAACCCGTGCTGCGACTAACCGGTCACACCGCCGCGCTGGCCGAGCAGGCCGGCATCACCGCCTGGCATATTTCCATTTCTCACACGGCTCAGGTGGCCTTCGCCAGCGCCATTGCTGAGCGGTTTTAATCCAAATGAAAAACTTCGCGCAACGGTGCCGCAACGGGACTGTGGTCCGAATGGCTGGGCATGATATCGGCCATGTGCTTCCACCATTTTTGACATATAGCGGTCTGGGCCACGGCATTCCAAAGCATTTCATCCTCGATTTCCACGTAGCCAAAAAGCTGCCGCGTTTCCGAATGCAGAAAAATGCTGTAATTGTGGGCACCATGTTTTTTGAGGGTGTCTAAAAGTTCCTGCCACACCGGATTATGCCGGCGCTGATATTCCGTTTCCATTCCCGGATGCACGGACATGACAAAGGCTTTTCGGATCATGGTATTACTCCTGCCGGAAACGCATCG
Source organism: Planctomycetota bacterium (assembly GCA_021798635.1). The sequence continues at coordinate 2,980 of JAJZGH010000200.1, forward strand.
TTCGCGATGCGCGTATATCAGCTTGGAACAGCACAAAATAATTTCCCGGTTTGCGCTGCGCTCTCGGACCGTACCACCGGATGAGCCGGCGGCTTTGTGAGGGGCGGCAAATCAGACCCCGTTGCTTACGCCTCAAATTCCAGCAGCAGATCATTGGACGCCACGTTCATGCCCGGCTGGACCAGAATCTTGCCGATTTTGCCATCGCGGGGGCTGTAGACCGCCGTTTCCATTTTCATGGCTTCAATAGAAAGCAATTTATCACCGCGCGCAACACTTTGCCCCAAGCTCACTGCCAGTGCGGAAATTTTCCCGGGCATCGGTGCGCCAATATGCGCGGGATTGTCCCGCTCCGCTTTGGGCATTTGCACACGGGCTTTGCCGCTTAATGATTTATCAGCAACTTTGACCTCCCGCGGCTGGCCGTTAAGTTCAAAGAATACGGTTCTCATGCCATCGGGGTCAGGATCACCAACCGTCAGGAATTTCACCAGCATGATTTTTCCCGGCTCAAGTTCAATGGGCACTTCAGCGTAGGGCTGCATGGGATAAAAGAACGCCGGGGTAGGCAGCACACTGACGTTGTCATGCTGCTTGCGGAAGCGCTCAAACTGGGTAAACACCTCGGGGTACATCAGATAACTTGCCAAGTCTGTAGCGCTGATTTCGCGGTGTAATTTGTGGGCGGCTTCCTTATTGGCGGCCTCAAGATCAACGGGATCCAGTTTCGCGCCGGGCCGGGCGGTAATCGGAGCTTTCCCGCGCAAAATAATTTTCTGCAATTTCTTCGGCCAGCCGCCGGGCGGTTGCCCAAGATCACCCCGGATCATATCCACAACACTTTTCGGAAAATCAATATGCCGTGATTCATCCAGCACATCCTGGGGTTCCAGATTATTGGTGACCATAAACAGCGCCATATCGCCGACAACTTTGCTGGACGGCGTGACTTTGACAATATCGCCAAAGAGCTGATTGACCTTCTGGTACATCGCGGCAATTTCATTCCACCGGTCCGCCAAGCCCACGCTCTTGGCCTGCACGCGCAAGTTGGTGTATTGTCCGCCGGGCATTTCATGTTCATACACTGAAGCCGTGCCGGCCAGCATCCCTTCTTCAAACGGTTGATAGAACCGCCGCACCGCTTCCCAATAATCCGCCAGTTGGGCCAGAGCGGTTTGATCCAGACCGCTGTCGCGCGGTGTGTGGGCCAACGCGGCCACCAGCGAATTCATATTGGGCTGGCTGGTCATGCCGCTCAGGGAACTTACGGCCGCGTCAACGATATTCACGCCCGCTTCCGCCGCCAGCAGCAAACTGGCGGCCTGCACGCCGGCGGTATCATGGGTGTGGAAATGAATGGGCAAGCCCACTTCATTTTTCAGCGCCTTAACCAGCTTTTGCGCTGCCAACGGCCGGCACAGCCCCGCCATATCCTTAATGCCCAGGATATGCGTGCCCATTTTCTCCAGTTCTTTGGCCATGGCGATGTAATATTTCAGGGAATATTTTTCCCGCCGCGGGTTGAGGATATCGCCGGTATAGCATATCGCGGCCTCCAGGATGGCTCCGCTTTCCACGACCGCATCCATGGCCACGCGCATATTGCGCGTCCAGTTCAGCGAATCAAACACGCGGAACACGTCAATGCCATTGGCGGCCGCCTGCTGCACAAAATATTTCACCACATTATCGGGATAATTGGTGTATCCAACCGCATTGCTGGCGCGCAAAAGCATTTGGAACAGCAAATTAGGCGCACGTGACCGCAACTCCGCCAAGCGCTGCCAGGGGTCTTCATGCAAGAATCGCATGGCGGTATCAAAGGTGGCTCCGCCCCACATTTCCACACTGAACAAATTCGGCAGCAAATGGGCCATGGCCTGGGCCGGCGGGAGCATATCAATGGTGCGCATGCGTGTGGCCAGCAGCGATTGATGCGCATCGCGCATGGTGGTGTCGGTAAACATCAGAGCTTTTTGTTTGGTCAGCCATTGGGAAAAATTTACAGCGCCCATTTCCTTGAAGCGATCACGCATGCCCGGCGGCAGCGGCTGATTCTGCGGATAGACCAGCGTCGGTGGCGGGGTCATGACGGAAAGATCCGGTGTGCGTTTGACCTCCGGTGAGCCGTTGACAATGATGTCGCCCAGATAGGTAAGCAACTTGGTGGCGCGATCGCGCCGGGCGGAAAACCGGAACAGGGCCGGGGTGTTATCAACAAATGTTGTTGTGGCGGCCCCGGAGGCAAACGTGGGGTGCTGTACCAGATTTTCCAGAAAGGGGATATTGGTTTTTACGCCGCGCACGCGGAATTCGGACAGGGCACGCAGCGTGCGGGCCACGGATTCCTCAAGCGTGGGAGCAAAGCAGGTGAGCTTGACCAAAAGCGAATCAAAGTAAGGCGTAATAACCGCACCGGTGTAGGCGGTCCCGCCGTCCAGCCGCACGCCAAAGCCGGCCGGTGAGCGGTAACTGGTGATGCGGCCATAGTCGGGAATGAAATGATTACTGGCATCCTCCGAGGTAATCCGGCATTGCAGCGCCACGCCCCGGTGGGTGATTTTATCCTGCGTGGGAATCTGAATTTCCGGCCCATGGAGGTTGTGTCCCTGCGCCACGCGAATTTGTGATTTCACCAGATCAATGCCGGTGATAATTTCCGTTACGGTGTGTTCCACCTGAATACGTGGGTTGACTTCAATAAAGAAAAATTCCCCGCTGTCCACATCCACCAGAAATTCCACCGTGCCGGCATTGCGGTAATTCACCTGCCGCCCGATGGCCACCGCCGCATCACAAATTCTGGTCCGCAGATCTTCCGGCAGCCCCACGCTGGGTGCCAGTTCCACCACTTTCTGATGGCGACGTTGCACGGAACAATCCCGTTCATATAAATGAACCAGATTGCCATGGGCATCGCCTAACAACTGCACTTCAATATGCTTGGCGGTGGTGATGTAGCGTTCCAGAAACACTTCGGATTTGCCAAACGCTCCGCCCGCTTCACGCTGGGCTTCTTCCAATTTCGCGCTTAGTTCACTGGCCTGGTGCACCACGCGCATGCCCCGGCCGCCGCCGCCAAAGCTGGCCTTAATAATCAGCGGAAAGCCGATGTCTTTCGCCATTTTTTTTATTTTCGCCGGATCGGTCACGCCATGTTCGGTTCCTGGCAATACCGGGGCACCGGCCAGCTGCGCAATGCGCCGGGCGGCGGTTTTATCCCCAAAATCGCGCAGCATATCAGGCGTCGGCCCGACAAACGTAATGCCCGCGGCTTCACACGCGGCGGCGAATTCCGCATTTTCTGATAGAAAGCCGTAGCCGGGGTGAATGGCATCCACCTCATGGGCTTTGGCAATATCAATAATGGCGGGGATATTGAGGTAATTCTTCACCGGCGCATCCGGCCCGCCAACCTGATAGCTTTCATCCGCCTTAAAGCGATGCAGACAATAGCGATCTTCATACGTATATATGGCGACGGTGGACAGCCCCAATTCCGTGGCGGCACGTAACACGCGGATGGCAATTTCACTGCGATTGGCAACCAGCAACTTTTTCATTTCAAATGTTCCTCAAGCTTCTCAATACATCCGGATTCTATCGGGGTAGCCGCGGAAAGGGGGGTAAAATACACCCTGCCTCAACGCCGCCATTACCCGCTGGGCCAGAATAGCCGAAATTATCAGATTCGTTAAGAGATGGTGCGGCCAAAAAGAAAAAAATGTCCCGAATTGGATCGGCGTGACATAATACTATTAGGAACGGAGTTTTTCGGATGAATGATGACCGCGCTACGCCAGAGTCGCAGGCCGATGGATGCGGTGGGGAACTGCCGTTGTTGGTTCGGCAGCATCTGGATTGGGTTTATTCGTTGTGTCGGCGGTCCGTGCGTGATGCGGCGATGGCTGAGGACGTCACGCAAACGGTATTCATGGTTTTGATAAAAAAAGCGAAGCATTTGCCGCAGGGGGTTAATATGCCGGGCTGGTTGTTTAAGACCGCGCGTTACTGCTGCCGCAGTGCGCTGCGTGATGCGCAGACGCGGCGGCGACATGAATTTACAGCGGGCAGCCGACGGGCTGAATCAGTGCTGGAGGCACCAACGCCGGAAGAGGACCTCCAAGAGGAACTTCTGCCGCTGCTGGACGAACACCTTGCAGCTCTGGGCGAGGCGGATCGAGCCGCAGTGCTGCTGCGCTATTACCAGCGGTGCAGTTTCGCCGAAGTCGGTATGCAATTGGGCCTCAGTGAAGAAGCAGCAAAAAAACGGGTGCAGCGTGCGGTGGAAAAGCTGCGTGCACGCATGACAGCGAAAGGCGTGGCTCTGAGTGATGGCGCTCTGGCAGCCATGCTGACTGAAAAACTCGTGCAACCCGCGCCTGCGAAACTGGCGGCAGCGGTGCTGGCACATGCGGCCCACGGGACCGCGGCAACAGCCCTGTCCGCAGGGCAGGAAAAACTTGTAGCAAAACTGGCGATGAAAACAGCCAGCGGCAGCAAAGTTGCGATTGGAGCCGCGGGAGTTGTGTTGGCGGTGGGGCTGGTCGCCACGGGCGTGGCTGCGGTGCTGGCAAATCACAAGCGATCCGCGCCCCTGCCGCCAAGGGTTGCAGCGATTCCCGCGCCCCGGCTGGCCGCTCCGATGCTCGCCGCTACTGCAAAACCGCCCATGTTAACGCAAGCTCAATGGGGGGCGGTGTTTCAGGCGTATGCTCGCAAAATTCGGGCGATAAGTATGAGAGCGACGTTCGTGACGCGCAATTATACCAGCCGGAGGTGGATACGTAATTTCCGGGCGGCTATAAAGAAAGGCGACCTGAAGCATTGGCGGCAATCAATGCTGGGGATCGCGGCCGGCTGGCACACCCGAACCGAGGCGGTAAATTTAAAGTGGGATGTGCCGGGCAGGCTGGTCAAATACCAGACAGTCGGAGATGCTAATTTTATTTTTCACAATGCCAGCGGCAAGGCTGAATTAGGCCGCGCGATGGATGCGAATGAATGGGTCATCGGGCGACACCGCGTGTGGCAAGCCGATCCGGAGCTCGAGCAAAACGGCAAAGTGTTGAGTTCCCAGTGGAGCACGACTCTGTACCGCCGCAGCGACACGCCACGATCCCGTTTTGACTGGATGGCTGCCTGGGGGGAGGAACTTCCCGAATGGAAAATGCCCTTAGCAAACCAGAAGATGCGAAGACTGGAACACGCCTGGGTGCCCTTGGTGGTGCGATATACCAACGGGGAGCTTAATCCGCTCCAAGCCGGCCCCTTTGGCTACCGCCTGATTCGCCAGGGCCTCGACCGATCCACAAGCCACGTCGAACTAACTTATCTGATCCTACGCAAGCGGAAACCATTGGGCGTCACTTTTTACGGAAAACCAACGGACGCATTATGGGAGATACGGGACGAAGTCGGGCTTGTGGGGGGCTTACGGATATACCGGGAAAGCCTTTTCGAGGAGAGACCGGGAGTGCGAAAGCGAAGTTGGCAAGCGGATTTCAGCCGTTTCAAAAGAACTGGGGGTGTCTGGTTTCCCACGCGGATTCACGAGCGGGATTGGTACCGGATAGCACGGCACGATAGGGTCACTCCCCTGAAAAATCGTCTGCAGATAGACTGCCACATCGCCGTCAGTCGGCTATCTATCACCCACGCCCTTCCGGCGGGAGCGTTCACCTATTTTCCGCCTTCCGGAGGGTCCATTACCGATGTGCCGCGCGGCATCCAGTATTATCCTGATACGCCGGATTTGCCGGAACTTATCAACAAAGCAACCCCCTACGGCTACGTAAAGGGGCTTGCCATGCCGGGATCTGTGGTCCATTATTTTTTACCGGGCGTGACGCACCGGCCCAGCGCCGCTTTTACAATTAAAAATACCGTCGGCAAACTCGCGGATTTTCAGCTGCGTCCACAGGGAAATGCAGTGGCTGTCTCTCCACCAGCTTTCACGCTTCTCCCCGGCGGATCGCAGCAGATTCATATCACCATGAAGAAACCACCCGGCGACCGGCCGTATTGCTTTTATCTATCGCTTACGGGCCGCCGCGCTCCCCCGGCGCAGCGCAGGCTGTCCACCACCGTGCCGGTTTTCTTCCTACCTTCGCCAGCGCTGGGAGCCAAACCGGGGAGCATTATTTTGAATCCCCGTAATTTCGTCGGCCGGCAGAGTTATTCCATCACACTGCAATTCCTGCGCCCTCTGGGCGGCAGTGCCGTGGTGGATATGATCAAACCGGGCAGCCGATCCGTGGCTGTCCCCCACTGGTCGCAGAAAAGTATGAATGTGGTGATCAGGCCCGCTGCGGGTGCCACAGCGATATTCTCTCACGTTACCGTTCTGTACACGTACAACGGCCACCTGGAGAAAATGCGCATCCCGGTAATTGGGCTGCGGCCCAATTGAGCAGAGCTTTGAGAGAGTAGACAG